>NZ_JBVHTA010000032.1:0-91515 GCF_055566095.1 Streptomyces sp. NPDC027962 | reverse complement strand
TGCAGGGGGGACCCTGTGGGAGAGTAGGACGCCGCCGAACAATTATTGTGGGAAAGCCCCGCACCCTCGAGGTGCGGGGCTTTTCCGCGTTTACCGTCCACACGACTGGATTAGGCTCGACGGCATGCGCTATGACCTCGTCATCTTCGACAACGACGGTGTGCTCGTCGACAGCGAACCCCTCTCCAACACCATCCTGGCCGGCTACCTCACCGAGTTGGGGCACCCCACCTCCTACGAGGACTCCCTGCGCGACTACATGGGTGCCGCGGTCCACCGCGTCCATGACCTGGTGCGTGAGCGGACGGGGCAGGCGCTGCCCGCGGACTTCGACGATGTCTTTCATGCTCGCGTCTTTGCCGCGTTCGAGCGGGAGTTGACCGCCGTGGGCGGCGTGACCGAGGTGCTGGAGAAGCTCCGGGCCGACGGTGTGCCGTACTGCGTGGCCTCGTCGGGCAGCCATGAGCGGATCCGGGTGGGGCACCGCCGGACGGGGCTGGACCGGTGGTTCACGGACGGCAGGGACGGCACCGTCTTCAGCGCGCAGGATGTGGGCAGGGGCAAGCCCGCGCCCGATCTCTTCCTCCACGCCGCGGAGCGGATGGGCGTGGCGCCGGAGCGGTGCGTGGTCGTGGAGGACAGCCGTCTCGGCGTGCAGGCGGCCCTGGCGGCGGGGATGGACGTGTACGGGTTCACAGCAATGACGGCGGAGACGGAACTGGCGGGCGCGAAGGGCTGCTTCGGAGCGATGGAAGAGCTGCCCGCACTGCTCGTGTGATCCGGCTACCGCGGGGTAGGGCCTGGGCTTACGCTGTGCGGCCATGGCGGATCGGCGGTTGCGCCACGGACGGGCCTCTCTGGCCTTCAGTTTCTTCTCACAGGGCGTGGCGTTCGCGCTCCTCGTGACACGTATCCCTGCCATCCAGGAGCGGTACGGGATATCCGACGCCCTGCTGCCCCTGTTTCTCGCGGCCGTGCCGATCCTCGCCGGCGTGGGGAGCGTGGTGACCGAGCGGCTCGTGCGCCGGACTCCGGTGAGCACGGTGCTGCGCTGGGTGCAGCCGGTGGTGTTCCTGTCCCTGCTCGGCGTTGCGGCAGGGGACGAGATCTGGCAGGTGGCGGTGGCCCTCGGGGTCTTCGGTCTGTCCGTCGGGGCGTTGGACGCGTCGATGAACATGGTGGGGGTCAGCCTTCAACGGGCCTACGGGCGCAGCATCATGCTGGGTTTCCATGCCGCGTACAGCCTCGGCGGGATCATCGGGGCGTCGCTCGCCTGGGCGGGCGCGCACTGGGACCTGGCGCTCGTCGTCTCGTACCTGCCGGTGGTGCTGGTGCTGGTGCCGGCGGCTCTGGTGGGAAGCCGGAGGTACGTCGACGCGCGCCGCGCCGCAGATCCTGAGAACCGCGGGCAGGGGACGGCGGCGGGCGGGGTGCCGTTCAGGGTGCTGCTGCCGTTCTGCCTGGTGATGACGTTCGCGTACATCGGGGACTCGACCGTCTCCAACTGGAGCGCCAAGTACCTGCAGGACGTGCTGGAGAGCTCGGAGGAACTGGCGACCGTTCCGTACAACGCCTACATGGTGACGACTCTCATCGGGCGTGCCGTGGGCGACCTGGGGGTGCGGCGCTTCGGGGCGGTGGCGGTCGTGCGGTGCGGGGCGGTGCTGGCGGCGGCCGGCTTCGGCGTCGTCGCGGTGGCGCCAGGGGCGTGGGTCGGCATCCTGGGGTTCACGCTGCTGGGCCTTGGGATGTGTGTGCTCGTGCCGCAGACCTTCGCCGCGGCAGGCCGGCATGCCGAGCAGACCCACGCAGCCGAACGTGACGCCGAACAGGGTCAAGTCGATCGGAGTGACGGCACAGGCCGGAGCGATGCGGCCGTGGCGCGGCTGAACGTTTTCAACTACGTCGGGTTCCTCATCGGCTCGCCCCTCGTGGGGGCGCTCGGGGATGCGTGGAGCTACCGCTGGGCGATGCTGGTGCCGATGCTGCTCGTGCTCGTGACGTTGGTGTACGCCAGGTCGTTCGGTGACGGGACCGCCAGATACGGTGTCGGGCATGAGCGGCCGCGGGTTGTTGATGTGGGACGAGGCGGTAACGAAGTATGACTTCGGGGACAGCCATCCGATGGATCCGGTGCGGCTCGCGCTGACCATGGGGCTGGTGCGGGCGTACGGGCTCGACCGGGCGATGGACGTGGTCGCCGCGAAGCCCGCGGGGGCGTCGACGCTGCGGCTCGTGCACCGGGAGGACTACATCGGCGCGGTCCGTGCGGCGTCAGCCGACCCGAAGGTTGCGGACCAGTCGTACGGTCTCGGCACGGTCGACGATCCGGCGTTCGCGGGGATGCACGAGGCGTCGGCGCTGATTGCCGGGCAGTCGGTCGGCGCGGCGGAGGCCGTGTGGCGGGGCGATGCCGCGCACGCGGTGAACTTCGCGGGCGGGCTGCACCATGCGATGCCGGGCGCAGCCTCCGGTTTCTGCATCTACAACGACGTGTCGCTGGCGATCGCGCGGCTGCTGGAGCTCGGCGCGGAGCGGGTCGCGTACGTCGACGTGGACGTGCACCACGGGGACGGTGTGCAGGCGGCGTTCTGGGACGACCCGCGGGTCCTGACGGTGTCGCTGCACGAGCATCCGCGCACGCTGTTCCCGCAGACCGGCTGGCCCGAGGAGACGGGCGCGGCCGGTGCGGCGGAGGGCTCGGCGGTGAATGTGGCGCTGCCGGCGGGCACCGGCGACGAAGGGTGGCTGCGGGCCTTCCACGCGGTGGTGCCCGAACTGCTCGCGGACTTCCGGCCCCAGGTGCTGGTCACACAGCACGGCGCGGACACCCATTTCGAGGACCCGCTGGCGCACTTGGCGGTCTCGCTGGACGCCCAGCGCGCCGTGCAGGAAGCGTGCCACGCGCTCGCGCACGAGCATGCGGAGGACGGCCGGTGGGTGGCGCTCGGCGGTGGGGGCTACGCGGTCGTGGATGTCGTGCCCCGCTCGTGGACGCATCTGGTGGGGATCGCCGCTCATGAGCCCGTGGACCCCGAGTCGGTCATCCCGTCGTCGTGGCGGGACGAGGTGTACGCGAAGGCCCGGCAGTTGGCGCCGGCGCGGATGACCGACGGGCGGTGGCCCGTGCGGTGGCGCCCCTGGGAAGAGGGCTACGACCCCGCGGACCGGCTGGACCAGGCGGTGCTGGCGACGAGGCGGGCGGTGTTCCCGCTGCGCGGGCTCCTGGCGTAACTCCGTGCCGGCCGTCCGGTCGGCCGACTGGGCTTCGCCTCGTCGGGCGATTACGCCAACTGTGGCGTTTTCCGGGGTTCTCGCGCGTTGATCGTCCGGGTGGGCCAGCATCGGGAGCGTGTTGAGCACCGGAGCTTTGCGGGCGCATCTGCTGGCGTCGCGGTTGGCCGGGGATGTCGCCACCTTGCGGGAGGCGAGTCTGCGGAGCTACCGGGCCTTTGTGGCAAGGGATCCCCGGGTCACGATCGGGCTCGACCCCCAGTGGTCCTGGAGCGTGCGCGACATCGTCGCCCTCATGGCCGACAGATGCGGGGTCTCGGGGGACCCGGACGATGTGGCGGGGACGGACGTCATCGACCCGGAGCGGACACTGTGCAGGCTCGGCGCGTTCGCGGAGCGGCTGGGGGCGGTGGCCGCGCGAGGCGGGTCCGTGCTGTTCGGGACGGGACATCCGCACCGCCTGCTCGGGTTCTACGCCGATCTGGCAGACGCCGTGTCGGCGGCCGGCTGTTCCGTACTCACACCCGCGCAGGGGCGATGTGTCGACATAACGACCCGGTTCGGCGTACGCACATACTTCCTCGAGTATGTAAGAGGAGTGGCGCTGCTGCACGAAGCCGGAGCGCGGGAGGTGGGCGCGCACAGTCATTCGCCGCTACCGGTCAGGGTCGCTCTGCAGGCGGCCGCAGCCGTCGGCGGGCCCCTGCCCGATCTTGTCGTGGGAGACCACGGCTGGGTCTGCGGCGCAGGTCAGCTGGGCATCGAGGCGATCGGACTGGCCGATACGGACGATCCCGCACTGTTCGTCGGCGAGGCGGAGGGGCAGGTATCGGTCGCCGTTCCGCTTGATGACGCCGTACGGTCCGATTTCTACCGGCCGTTGACGCGCTATGTGCTCAATCGGGCGTGTCTGTCACAGTAGGGGGCTGAACGCTGCTCCTCTTCCCCACTCGCATCACCCGCCCCTAGTCTGGGCAGTGAGCGCACAGCGACGAAGAGTCACCGGAGGGGAAGCCGGTGCGCGTCGGGTGCGGAAGGTACAGGTGGGTCATGGCTGCTGGCAGCGAGAGGCCTCTTAACGAGGTCAAGTTTCTTACCGTGGCGGAAGTTGCCTCGGTAATGCGGGTGTCGAAGATGACGGTGTACCGCTTGGTGCACAGCGGTCATCTGCCGGCGATCCGGGTGGGGAGGTCCTTCCGGGTACCGGAGCAAGCGGTTCACGAGTATCTCCGCGAATCCTTCGTGGGGGTGGAATCCGCGTAACGGGGCCCGGACGATTCCCCTCGGATTACGTCCCTCACTCGGCGGCAGGTAGGCTAGGCCGACGTAGGTCGTGTGGGCCCAGACGCCCCGCACCGAGTGAAGAGAAGTGAGCGAGGGTAGTCGTGGGCTCTGTTATCAAGAAGCGGCGCAAGCGGATGGCCAAGAAGAAGCACCGCAAGCTGCTCAAGCGCACCCGCGTTCAGCGTCGCAACAAGAAGTAAGCGGCAGCTGTACGTGTCTCGGCCCCTCCACCGTCCGGTGGAGGGGCCGAGGTGCTTTCCGGCGCGAAGCGCGGCCGCTGCGAGGCTCGACGTGGCAAAACGGTGTGGCGAAAGTCCGTCGTCGCGTCACCACAGCGCGACAGCGACGCGCTACGGTGACGCCAGGACCTAGGGGAAGGCGCTGATCTTGGGCAAGGTCGTGCTCGTCACCGGAGTGGCCCGGCAGCTCGGTGGCCGTCTTGTGCGGCGGATCCAGCGGGATCCCGAAGTGGACCGGGTGATCGGGGTCGACGCCGTGGGCCCCGGGCACCATTTGGGCGGCGCCGAATTCGTACGTGCCGACATCCGGCAGCCGGCGATCGCGAGGGTTCTCGCCGAGCACGACGTCGACACGGTCGTGCACATGGACGTCACCGGGACGCCGCTGGGGGCAGGGGGCCGCACCTCGGTCAAGGAGACCAATGTCATCGGCACGATGCAGTTGCTCGGCGCGTGCCAGAAGTCGCCGACCGTCAAGCGGCTGGTGATCAAGTCCAGTACGAGCGTGTACGGCTCCGCCCCGCGCGACCCGGCGGTCTTCACCGAGACGACGCCCCCCAAGTCGTTGCCGAGCGGCGGTTTCGCGAAGGACGCGGTCGAGGTCGAGGGGTACGTGCGCGGCTTCGCCCGTCGCCGGCCTGACGTGGCGGTGTGTGTGCTGCGTTTCGCGAACATCCTCGGGCCGTGCGCGGACTCGCCGCTCGCCGAGTTCTTCACGCTGCCGGTGATGCCCACCGTCTTCGGTTACGACCCGCGGCTGCAGTTCGTCCACGAGGACGACGTCATCGACGTATTGCGGCTGGCGTTGCACGAGCCGCGCCGCGGGACGCTCAACAGCGGCACCTTCAACATCGCCGGGGAAGGTGTGCTGACGCTCTCCCAGTGCTCGCGTCGGCTGGGGCGGCCGACGATGCCGGTGCTGCTGCCCGCGGTCACCTGGGTGGGCTCCGCACTGCGGACGATCGGCATCACCGACTTCTCGCCCGAGCAGATCCGGCTGCTGACGCACGGACGGGTGGTCAGCACCGTCCAGATGCGCGACACCCTGGGGTTCCGGCCGAAGTACACGACCGCGGAGACCTTCTCGGACTTCGCACGCAGCCGGGGGCCGGGACTGCTGCCGCCTTCGATGCTCGCCAGGGCGGTGGACCAGGTCGCGGCCGCGCTGTCCTCGGGGGACGGCGGGCCGGCGGCCCTGCAGACGACGCACAGCACCGGACAGCCCGGATAAGGAGCACAGCCGACGATGGCGGACGCCAAGGTCATTCCGTTCGACGACGATCGTTCGCGCGGCGGCGGCGCGCAGCGCCCGGTGCGGCGGCGCGCAGCGCCCGGTGGGCGCCGGAAGGCCGACCCGGCGGTGGCGCGGGACGCCGCTGTGAGCCCGCTGCCCGGCCATCAGGGCGGCGAGGACGGGGACGGCGGTACGAGCGCTCCCCGCGCCTCCCCGGCCGCCTCGATCGCCGCCGGCGCAGCGGCCCTTTCCGGTGAGGCGCCGGGCGAGCAGGAGGCCGGCAGGCGGCCCCGAGGGGCGCCGGGCGTCGCCGCCGACAACTGGGACCGGAGGATCGCGGGCGGGCTGGCGTTCCTGCGCCGCCGGCTCACGGGCGACTACGAGGTCGACGAGTTCGGCTACGACGGGGAGCTCACCGATCAGGTCCTGATGTCGATGCTGCGGCCGATGTACGAGAAGTACTTCCGTGTCGAGGTGAAGGGCATCGAGAACATCCCGTCGGAGGGCGGGGCGCTGGTGGTGGCCAACCATTCGGGGACGCTGCCCCTGGACGGTCTGATGCTGCAGGTCGCCGTCCACGACAACCATCCGGCGGGCCGTCATCTGCGGCTGCTCGCGGCGGATCTGGTCTTCATGCTGCCGGTGGTCAACGAGCTGGCCCGCAAGGCGGGGCACACACTGGCGTGCACGGAGGATGCGGAAAGGCTTCTGCAGCGCGGCGAGGTCGTCGGCGTGATGCCCGAGGGCTTCAAGGGCATCGGGAAGCCGTTCGGCGAGCGCTACAAGTTGCAGCGTTTCGGGCGCGGCGGCTTCGTGTCGACAGCACTGCGGGCGGGCGCGCCGATCGTGCCGTGCTCCATCGTCGGGGCCGAGGAGATCTACCCGATGATCGGCAACGCAAAGACGCTGGCGCGGCTGCTGGGCTTCCCGTACTTCCCGATCACGCCGACGTTCCCGTGGCTCGGGCCGCTGGGGGCGGTGCCGCTGCCGACGAAGTGGACGATCCAGTTCGGGGAGCCGATCCCGACGGACGGGTATCCGCCGGAGGCGGCGGAGGACCCGATGCTGATGTTCAACCTCACGGACCAGGTGAGGGAGCAGATCCAGCACACGCTCTACAAGCTGCTGGTGCAGCGCCGCTCGGTCTTCTTCTGACGGCCCGGAGGGCCGACAAGAGTGAGGGGTGGGTCCCGAGTGGGCCCACCCCTCATCCGTGCGTGCCTAGGGCGTGTTTCGAAAGTCCCGCCTGGCCCACGACGCCTGGCACGCACACTCGCTGCGTTGTCGGAGTCATCCAGGTACGTCCAGTACGAGGATGATCCTCCGCCTTGCGATTGCACGCACCAGACGCCGCGGGCCCCGCCCTGCGGGCGGACGACGCTACTTTCGAAACACGCCCTAGTCGTCCTCCGCGTCGAAACCGAGACCGGGCAGGATGCCGGGCAGCAGCGGCGGGATGGTCACGTCCGGCGCCGGTGGTTCCGAGGCCTTGCCGGACGGGGACGGGGTCGTCCCGTCCTTCGGCGGGTCGAACAGGCCGCCCGTGTTGCCGCCGAGCAGGCCGTCGTCCTCCGAGCCGTAGGACGAGCCGGACGGGCTGGGCATGCTGTCCTCGCCCGTGTGGCTGCTGTCGCCACTGCCCGGCGCGGTGGGCGCCGTACGGTCGGGGTTCGCGGTGCGCCCGGAGTCCTGCGACGTGCTCGGGCCCCTCGAGCCGCGGTTCTTCTCGGGGGCGCGGGGCAGCATCGACTCGAGCGGCCCGACCTCTTCGTCTATGGCGTCGAAGGCGGAACTGACCTCGTCGCCGACATCGGTCAACTGAGCGGGCAGTCGGACACGCAGGCCGTCCCACGTGTCGCGGTGCGAGCGTGAGAAGGAATCGAGCGTGGCCATGGGCGCGAGCGAGCCGTCGCGCTCGTAGGCCGCGCTGAGCAGTCGGTGGCCTTCCGTGACGTCGTGCTGCATGCCGTTGAGCGCGCGGCGGACCTCGCCGAGGGCCTCGTGGTCCAGGCTGCCGGTGCGGCCCCGCTCCATGAGCCGGCGGGCCTCGCTGAGGCGGGTCGACGCCTGGTCGAGGTAGAGCTCTCCGCGGTCGGAGTCGTCGTCCGCCAGGCCGAGCTTGAAGTCCTCCATACCGCGCTTCAGCCCGTACAGCGAGTCACCGGGGAGGGCGTCGGAGCTGGCAGCGGCCACTCCGCTGAAGGCGCCCGCCGCCACGCCGACGGTCAGCCCCCCTGCCGCGAGCCCTTTCGACCAGCGGGAACGGGGTCGCAATTTCCGGAGCGGCGACGCCCGATGGGCGCCGCGGCCGGACATCCGCTGCTCGGGCACCGCAGGGCCCGTGGACGCACCGCCTGCGGCGGCCGTGCCTTCCAGCAGCATCGACTCCATGGCGGCCACAAGCTGTGCACGCTGCACCACCTTGACCTCGGGATCCATCTCCGGCTTCGGCAGCTCGCCGAGACCGTGGGCCAGGGTCAACAACCGTCCGCGCTCGGGCGGTTCGACCGACTCGGGCTGCTCGGCCGCCTGGTCTTCCAAGGCCTGGGCGAAGGCGTTCGCCCGCCGGTGCGCCGAAACGTTCGCGATCACTGGCGGCACCTCCTCTCGTCATGACGATCGACTCCCTTGAGGTTCCGGAAGGTTGCGCGCCTTGAGCACATCAACACGAAAGAGTGAGTGGCTGTGGACATGGCGCATCCAGAGGGAGCCTGCATCCCGCACAACGAGCGGCGCGGCACTTGGGTTACGCGCGAAAGATGATCGGACCAGTGCGTCATCAAGGCGTCACCGATTGTGAGTTGGGGACGGGGGCCGTGGGGGTCGGGGTGGGGGGATTGTCGGGGGTATTCGTGGGGCGTGGGGGGAGCGGTGGACGACGGCCTGGGCGGGGAACGAATCAGCGGGCGTCGTCGGGCAGGAGCCGGGCCAGTGTGCGGACCGCCCGGTACTGGAGGGTCTTGATGGCGCCCTCGTTCTTCCCCATCGCTCTCGCCGTCTCCGCGACGGACAGGCCCTGCAGGAAGCGGAGGGTGACGCACTCCTGCTGCTGGGGGTTGAGCTTGCGGACAGCTTCGAGGAGCGCGGCGTTGGACAGGGACTCCAGGACCGAGTCCTCAGGGCTGCGCTCCACCTCGTTGGCGTCGAGCATCTCGCCGGTGGTCACTTCCAGCCGGAAGCGGCTCGACTTGAAGTGGTCGGCGACCAGGTTGCGCGCGATGGTCACCAGCCAGGCGCCGAAGTCGCGGCCCTGCCAGGTGAAGGTCGAGATGCGGCGCAGGGCGCGCAGGAAGGTCTCGCTGGTGAGATCCTCCGCCGTCGCCTTCCCTCCGACGCGGTAGTAGATGTAGCGATAGACGGTGTCGCTGTACTGGTCGTAGAGTCGGCCGAAGGCCTCGGCCTCGCCTGCCTGCGCGCGCTCGACCAGGTCCATCATGCGGGCGCTGTCACTGTCGGCGGTCGGCCTGCGGGCGGTGGTCGAGCTTCCTGAGCTGCCGCGACCCGACCTTCTGCCCACCGCGGCGCGACCGTCGGCCAGGGCATAGCAGGGGGCGGCCGGGCCGCTGACGGCGAGGCGTGGTGTGGCGAATGCGGGGACGGCGTTCGCGGCGGGGACAAGGCCGCGCAAGTGGTCGAGGACCGCTGCGCGCAGCGTAGCCAGGCCCGAGGCGTCAACCCCGACGTGTGGGTACACGGGACTCCCAGAGGCAGAGCTTCCATCACGTGCAGTGCGGGACCGTTCACCCGTCGTGGGGACAGGTGGGGTCCGTCATGCGTCTGAGGAGAATAACGCTTCGTATAGGCAGTGTTACACCCAGTTGCTCAAATCATCGTTTCCGACGCTTCTGTTACGTCTAGGTGACGGAATCGGTCGCACATTGTGAGCAGTTGTTGATCGAATTAAGTCGTCATCTGTCTTGTCGGGCGATGCGTTGTGCCCGGCCCGCGGCAACGGGACTGGCCGGGGGCCCGGGAGGGCAGGGGCAGTGGACTGCCTGCCGACACGCGGGGGAGCACGTGTTCGGAGCGGCCTGCGGGCGCCCGAAGCGTCCGGTGCGGCGGGAGGGCCTGGTGGGGCGGGAGCGCCCGGTGCGGCGGGAGGGCCTGGTGGGGCGGGAGCGCCCGGTGTGGCAGGAGTGCCGGCTGCGGCTGGAGCGCCGGGGTGCTCCCGGCCCGTCGGCAGTCGGGGTCGACGTCGTCAGCGGCGTCGCCGGTGCAGCGCGACCGCCGCGGCGGTGCCGCCGGCCAGCGCGCCCACGCCGGCCGCGGCCGGGATGCCGACCTTCGCGGCCTTGCGGCCGGTGCGGTAGTCGCGCAGGCGCCACTCGCGTTCGCGGGCGTACTTGCGCAGCTTGGTGTCGGGGTTGATCGCGTACGGGTGGCCGACGAGCGAGAGCATCGGGATGTCGTTGTGGCTGTCGCTGTACGCCGCGCAGCGCAACAGGTCCAGGCCCTCGGCGGACGCCAGCGCGCGTACCGCCTCCGCCTTCGCCGGGCCGTGCAGCGGCTCGCCCACGAGCTTGCCCGTGTAGACGCCGTCGACGGACTCGGCGACCGTGCCGAGTGCGCCGGTCAGGCCGAGACGCCGGGCGATGATCGTCGCGGTCTCGACCGGGGCGGCGGTCACCAGCCACACCTTCTGGCCGGCGTCGAGATGCGCCTGGGCGAGGGCGCGGGTGCCGGGCCAGATGCGGTCGGCCATGTACTCGTCGTAGATCTCCTCGCCGATGCTCATCAGTTCGGAGACGCGGTGGCCCTGGACGATGGACAGGGCGCTCTCGCGGGCGTCCTGCATGTGTTCCGGGTCCTCGACCCCCGCGAGCCGGAACCACGCCTGCTGCCAGGCGAACCGGGCCAGTTCGCGGCGCTGGAAGAACTTCCGCTTGTACAGGCCCCGGCCGAAGTGGAAGATCGCGGCGCCCTGCATGACCGTGTTGTCGAGGTCGAAGAACGCGGCGGCGTGCTCGTCGCCCGCGACCGGGAACTCCGGTTCCGCGGGAGGGGCGGTGACGTCGAGCGCGTCGAGTGCCTCGATCGTCTGCGAGGACTTTCGCGCTGCCTCGGCTGCTGCTTCGCCCGCGAGCACGCTGCGTGCGGTGGCGGAGCGCCTACGGGGGGTGAGCCATCCCAGTGCGGCCATGTCGTGAGCATAGTCAGTCTGTTCGGTAGTTTCCGACACGCAGGGATGCCGTGGCGTGAACACTCCGCAACCGCGTTGTTAAAGGAACGGGCGAGAATGGACGCATGGGTCGACTGCTGCGGCGTACGAAGAAGAACTCGGGTGAACGTCAGGTCACTCTGATCGGGAAGCCCGGGTGTCATCTTTGTGACGATGCACGGGTGGTGGTCGAGGCGGTGTGTGCCGAGACCGGCGCCGTCTGGGAGGAGAAGGACATCACCCAGGACGAGGAGCTGCACCGCGCCTACTGGGAGCAGATTCCTGTCGTGCTGGTCGACGGCGAGCAGCACACGTTCTGGAAGGTCGATGCCGGGCGGCTGCGCCGGGCGCTGGATGCGTAGGGGGCGCGCCTGCCTGCCGTGCCTTCCCGGCACTGTCGGGACACGGCGGCGGCAGGGCACAGTAGACGCAATCAGGCGGTCTCGGGGGCGTATTCGAGAGGAGTGTGTACCGCTTTGTCCTCTTCGGCGCCTCAGTGGTCACCCTGGGTGCAGGGTTCCGTGATTCGGCTGCGGAATTGCGTGACCCCGGTCACTTTGGACGGACAAAGCGGACACCATCTTTGTGCACGCGTTCACAAAGACATAGCCTGCTGTCGACGGGGCGGTCCTTGGACACACGGCCGCCTGCAGCCTCGCTCATCCCCCAGGAGCACCGTGGCAACTGGCCGAAATCACCGACCGGCGACCCGTAGCCGAGGAATCCCCGAGGCCACCGTCGCCCGACTCCCGCTCTACCTGCGCGCACTGACGGCGCTGTCCGAGCGGTCCGTACCCACGGTCTCCTCCGAGGAGCTCGCGGCCGCGGCAGGCGTCAACTCCGCGAAGCTGCGCAAGGACTTCTCCTACCTCGGTTCGTACGGGACCCGCGGTGTCGGTTACGACGTGGAGTATCTCGTCTACCAGATCTCCCGTGAACTGGGGCTGACCCAGGACTGGCCGGTTGTGATCGTAGGAATCGGTAATCTCGGCGCCGCGCTCGCCAACTACGGCGGCTTCGCGTCCCGTGGTTTCCGTGTCGCCGCGCTGATCGACGCCGATCCGGCAATGGCCGGAAAACCGGTCGCGGGCATCCCGGTGCAGCACACGGACGAGCTCGAGAAGATCATCAGCGACAACGGCGTCTCGATCGGCGTGATCTCCACCCCCGCGGGCGCCGCCCAGCAGGTGTGCGAGCGTCTGATCGCCGCCGGTATCACCTCGATCCTGAACTTCGCCCCGACGGTCCTGTCCGTCCCCGACGGTGTCGACGTGCGCAAGGTCGACCTCTCGATCGAGCTGCAGATCCTCGCCTTCCACGAGCAGCGGAAGGCGGGCGAGGAGGCCGAGGCGGCTGGCCGCAAGGGCCCCGACGGTGGCATGTCCGCGGTGATGCCGGCATGAGTCTCCTGGTTGTCGGGCTGAGCCACCGCAGCGCCCCCGTGAGTGTGCTGGAGCGGGCGTCGCTTCCCACGGACGCGCGGATCAAGCTGCTGCAGGACACCCTGGCCGCGGAACCCGCCACCGAAGCGGCGGTGCTGGCCACGTGCAACCGCATCGAGCTGTACGCGGACGTCGACAAGTTCCACGCCGGCGTCGCCGAGCTGTCGACCCTGCTCGCCCAGCACAGCGGTGTGGGCCTCGAGGAGCTCACCCCCTATCTCTACGTGCACTACGAGGACCGGGCCGTCCACCACCTCTTCTCGGTGGCCTGCGGTCTGGACTCGATGGTCGTCGGCGAGGGCCAGATCCTCGGGCAGATCAAGGACGCGCTGGCACTCGGACAGGAACTGCACACCGCCGGGCGGCTGATCAACGACCTCTTCCAGCAGGCGCTGCGCGTCGGCAAGCGCGCGCACAGCGAGACCGGGATCGACAGGGCCGGGCAGTCGCTCGTCACCTTCGGCCTCGAGCAGCTCGCCGCGGGCGTGCCGGTCGAGCGGTGGGCCGCGGACAAGCGGGCGCTGGTCATCGGCGCCGGTTCGATGTCCTCGCTGGCCGCGACGACGCTGGCGCGCCTCGGCGTGCGTGAGCTCGTCGTCGCCAACCGGACCATGGATCGCGCGGAGCGGCTGGCCGCTGTGCTGTCCGAGTCCGGAACGGTCAGCGCGCAGGCGGTGCGCATGGCGGACGTGTCCGCCGAGCTGACCCGCGCCGACGTGGTCGTGTCGTGCACCGGCGCCACGGGGCTCGTGCTGACGGCGGAGTCGGTTGCGGCGGCGCTCGCGCAGCACGTGGTCCCCGAGTCCGCTGCCCGTACGGACCTGCGGGCTCCCGAGGGAAGCGTCGTCGCCCGCCTGGCCGCCGCGGCGGCTCGTGACGGCCGCGTCGCGGAACTGCCGGGCGGCGCGGACGACCTGGCCGGCGTCGACCGGGCCGGTGGCCCGGACGCGGGCCAGGCCGAGGCCCGGCCCACCGACGGGGACGCCATGGGATCGGTCCCCGGCGACGCCGCAGGAGCGAACGTTGCCCAAGGCGCCGAGAGCGCCGCCCGTGCCGGCGACGCGGCCGGAGCCGAGTGCCCCGTCGGGCTCGACGACTCCTTGGTGCAGCACGGCGCGTGGGTCGACAACGCCTCGCGTGGTGGCCGTAACGCCATCACCGGCACAGCCACGCCGCGCGGCCATGGGCCGGTACGGCTCGCGCTGCTCGACCTGGCCATGCCCCGCGACATCGACGCCGCGGCCCACCGCCTCCCGGGCGTACGGCTCGTCGACATCGAGTCGCTCGCCGAGGCCTCCGCCGACGCGCCCATGGCCGCCGACGTGGACCAGGTCCGCGCCATCGTCTCCGACGAGGTCGCCGCTTTCGGCGCGGCCCAGCGCGCCGCGCACATCACGCCTACCGTGGTCGCCCTGCGCACCATGGCCGCAGATGTCGTCGCCGGCGAGATGGCGCGGCTCGAGGGGCGGCTGACCGGACTCGACGAGAGGCAGCGCGCCGAGATCACCCAGACTGTGCGCCGCGTGGTGGACAAGCTCCTGCACGCGCCCACCGTGCGGGTCAAGCAGCTGGCCGGTGAACCCGGCGGCGCCGGGTACGCGGACGCGCTGCGGACCCTCTTCGACCTCGACCCGGAGACGGTCGCCTCCGTCAGCCGGGCCGACCTGAATGACGCAGACGTCAAGAACCGAGGGCGAGTATGACCGAGAGGGCACTGAGGCTCGGGACCAGGCGCAGCAAGCTGGCCATGGCCCAGTCCGGGCAAGTGGCTGAGGCGGTGCGCCAGTTGACCGGCCGCGCTGTCGAGCTCGTCGAGATCACGACGTACGGGGACGTCTCCCGTGAGCATCTCGCGCAGATCGGCGGGACGGGCGTGTTCGTCACCGCGCTGCGCGAGGCGCTGGCCCGCGGGGAGGTCGACTTCGCCGTTCACTCGCTGAAGGACCTGCCCACGACGCAGCCCGACGAACTGGCGCTCGCGGCCGTGCCGAAGCGCGAGGACCCGCGGGACGTGCTGATCGCGCGCGACGGCCTGACCTTCGAGCAGCTGTCGAACGGCGCCCGGATCGGGACCGGTTCGCCGCGCCGGATGGCGCAGCTGAACGCGTACGCCCGCACGCACGGGCTGACGATCGAGACGGTGCCGATCCGCGGCAACGTCGACACCCGCATCGGATTTGTGCGGAACGGGGAGCTCGACGCCGTCGTGCTCGCCGCGGCCGGACTCAACCGCATCGGCAGGACCGACGAGGTGACCGACTTCCTGTCGGTGGACTTCGTCCTGCCCGCCCCCGGCCAGGGGGCACTGGCGATCGAGTGTTCCGCGTCCGACGCGGACCTCGTCGCCGCGCTCGCCGAGCTCGACGACCCGCACACGCGGGCCGCCGTGACCGCCGAGCGATCCCTGCTCGCCGCCCTGGAGGCCGGCTGCTCCGCACCTGTGGGTGCGCTGGCCGACCTGTTGGGCGACGGCCAGGATGTCACCGAAATGCGCCTGCGCGGCGTCGTCGGCACGACCGACGGCTCGACGCTGGTGCAGCTGTCCACCACCGGCCCCGTACCCACGTCGCACGGCGACGCGGTGGCACTCGGACGCGAACTCGCGGACGAGATGCTCGCCAAGGGTGCGGCCGGTCTTATGGGGGAGCGAGCACTTTGAGCCCCACCGCCTCGAACCATCCGGCCCTTCCCGCACACGGGCACGTCACCTTCCTGGGTGCCGGTCCCGGCGATCCCGGTCTGCTGACTCTGCGCGCCGTCGAAGCGCTCGCCGGCGCCGACGTGCTGATCGCCGAGCCGCATGTGCTCGACGTCGTTCGCGGCCATGCACGGGCGAGCGTAAGCACGCCTGAACTGACGGTTGTTGACGACGCGTCAACCACCGCCGGGATCCCGGTCCTCAGGGATGCGGCCAATCTTGTCATGGAGGCCGCGCGGGGCGGCAAGCGGGTCGTCCGTGCGGTGACCGGCGACCCGGGCCTGGACACCAACGCAGGTCAGGAGATGCTCGCGTGCGCCGCCGAGGGGATTCCCTTCGAGGTCGTGCCGGGTGTCGCCACCGCGGTGGGCGTGCCCGCGTACGCCGGTGTCCCGCTCCGTGACGAGCACGGCACGGACGTCCGCTTCATCGACGCGCGGACCGCCTCCGACCGGTGCTGGACCGAGACCGGTGCGAGCGACTGCACCGTCGTCGTCTCCACCACCCTGGAGACCGTCGCGGCGGCAGCCGGTGAACTCGTGGCGGCAGGGCGCAAGCCGGACACCCCGCTGACCGTCACCGTCGCCGGCACGACGACGCGGCAGCGGACGTGGACGGCGACCCTCGGCACGATCGCGCAGACCCTGAAGCAGGCGAAGGCGCTGCCGTCCCCCGAGGGCCACCAGCCCGTCATAGCCGTGGTCGGTGAGCGCAGCGCCGCCGCCCAGCGCGACCAGCTCGCGTGGTTCGAGTCGAAGCCGCTCTTCGGGTGGCGTGTGCTCGTGCCGCGTACGAAGGAGCAGGCCGCCTCGCTCTCCGACCAGCTTCGTTCGTACGGCGCGGTGCCGCACGAGGTCCCGACGATCGCCGTCGAACCGCCGCGGACGCCGCAGCAGATGGAGCGCGCGGTCAAGGGACTCGTGACCGGCCGCTACGAGTGGATCGCCTTCACCTCCGTCAACGCGGTCAAGGCGGTGCGGGAGAAGTTCGAGGAGTACGGGCTCGACGCGCGCGCCTTCGCCGGGATCAAGGTCGCTGCGGTCGGCGAACAGACTGCCGCCGCCCTCGTGGACTTCGGTGTGAAGCCCGACCTCGTGCCGAGCGGCGAGCAGTCCGCGGCCGGTCTGCTGGAGGACTGGCCTCCGTACGACCCGGTTTTCGACCCGATCGACCGCGTCTTCCTGCCGCGGGCCGACATCGCGACCGAGACGCTGGTCGCGGGCCTCATCGAGCTCGGGTGGGAGGTCGACGACGTGACCGCCTACCGGACGGTCCGGGCGTCGCCGCCGCCGGCGGACACGCGCGAGGCGATCAAGGGCGGCGGCTTCGACGCGGTGCTCTTCACGTCGTCGTCGACGGTGCGGAACCTGGTCGGCATCGCCGGCAAGCCGCACAACGTCACCGTGATCGCGTGCATCGGTCCCGCGACGGCGAAGACCGCGGAGGAGCACGGGCTGCGGGTGGACGTGCTGTCCCCGGAGCCGTCGGTGCACCGCCTGGCGGAGGCCCTCGCCGAGTTCGGCGCGGCGCGGCGCGCTGCGGCGGTCGAGGCGGGCGAGCACGTGACGCGGCCGTCGGAACGGCGGCCGGGCGGCCGGCGGAGACGCACGACGACCTGACGACGACCGGGTGCCTACGGGTGTGGGCGGGCAGGGGTTCTTTCCTCTGCCCGCCCTTTTCCGTAGCCGGAGGGTCCGCCCCGCCCCTTGGCCGAGGCGTGCCCGCAGCAGCCGCGCCCCGCGGGCATGGCCCAGGGGCCTTGCGCCCGGGCGCCCGGCGGCGATGAAGGCACGGCCGAAGGCGGGCCCGCCGACGCTCCATGGCCGGTGTCCACTGCCACAGAATGGGTAAAATTGCCGCAAAAGTATTAAATGGTTGCCTAGGGTGTGCGGATCGGTGAGTTCCGTCCGTTCGGCAGGAGCCTGTTCCTCCGGTATCGGCAGCCGAGAGGCAATGGCCCAGCCATCCGCGTACCCGCACCGGTCAGGAGGGCTGCTTCATGGAGCCATGGCTGATCTGGTTGATCATCGCGGCGGTGCTGGCCGTGGCGGAGATCTTCACCCTCACTGCTGCGCTCGGAATTCTGGGTGGTGCCGCGCTGGTCACAGCGGGATCCGCCGCGGTAGGGCTCCCGCTGCCCCTGCAACTTCTGGTGTTCACCGTCGTCGCTGCGGCCGGTCTGCTGTTCCTGCGCCCCCTCGCGTTGCGCCACGTGCGCCGGTCCCAGGCCGAGCGATTCGGCGTGGACGCTCTGATCGGCAGTGCTGCCTATGTCGTGACCGAGGTGACCGGCATGGGTGGCAGGGTGCGCATCGGCGGCGAGGAATGGACGGCCCGCGCCTATGACGAGACGCTGGTGATCCCTCCTGGAACGACCGTCGACGTCATCGAGATCACCGGCGCCACCGCGCTCGTCTACCCCCGGGAGTGAACCATGGAAGCTTCGGCTCTCCTCGTCGCGGGCGTGATCGTCGCGCTCTTCGCCGTCTTCACCGTGATGCGGGCGGTACGCATCGTGCCCCAGGCACGCGCGCGCAACGTCGAACGGCTCGGCCGCTACCACCGCACCCTGCAACCCGGCCTCAACGTCGTCGTTCCTTACATCGACCGGGTCCATCCGGCGATCGACCTGCGGGAACAGGTCGTGTCCTTCAAGCCGCAACCGGTCATCACCGAGGACAACCTGGTCGTCGAGATCGACACCGTCATCTACTTCCAGGTCACCGACCCACGAGCGGCCGCCTACGAGATCGCGAACTTCCTCCAGGCGGTCGAGCAGCTCACCGTCACCACATTGCGCAACGTGGTCGGGTCGATGGACCTGGAGAAGACCCTCACCTCGCGTGACACGATCAACAGCCAGCTCCGTGGTGTGCTGGACGAGGCCACCGGCAAGTGGGGGCTGAGGGTCAACCGGGTGGAGATCAAGGCCATCGACCCCCCGCAGTCCATCAAGGACGCCATGGAGAAGCAGATGCGTGCCGAGCGGGACAAGCGGGCCGCGATCCTCGGTGCCGAAGGGCAGCGGCAGGCACAGATCCTCACCGCCGAGGGCGACAAGCAGTCCGCCGTCCTTCGCGCGGAGGGCAACCGCACCGCCGAGATCCTCAAGGCCGAGGGGCAGTCCCGGGCCATCGACCAGGTGTTCCAGGCCGTGCACCGCAACGATCCCGACCCCAAACTGCTCGCCTACCAGTACCTCCAGGCGCTGCCTCAGCTCGCGCAGGGGCCGGGCAGCACCTTCTGGATGATCCCCAGCGAGGTCACCTCCGCGCTCCAGGGCGTCTCCCGAGCCTTCGCCGAGGCGCTGCCCCGGTCACCGGCCACCCGGGAGAAGACCGCCGACGACAAGGCCGCAGAGGAAGCCGCCGACGACACGGCACAAGCCGCGGAGGCAGCAGCCGAGGCCCTTGCCGACGCAGCCAAGGCCGACGGCGTCACCACCGGCGCCCTCCCCCCACGGGACCGCCGATGAGGTCGCAGACTGGCGGAACCACCTCGGTCGCCTGCCGCCGCCCGCCCCGCGCAGCACGGCTCCACCCGCACTGTCTGGCGGCCGCGCACGGGGAGGCGTACACCGGAGGCAGAACGTCACGCGGGTGAGAACGAGTGGGAGACCGCCATGACCGCCTGGACCCTGCACGTCGATCCGGCCAACGCCGAGCAGGCCCGCGCCTGGGACGGCGAAGAGGGCTCCTACTGGGCGGCACACGCCGCCGACTTCGATCGTGCGATCCGCGCCTACCAACGGCCGTTCCTGGAAGCCGCGGCCCTGCACCGCGGTGAGCGCGTCCTCGACATCGGCTGCGGCAACGGAGTGACCTCCCGGGCTGCCGCCCGGCTCACCGTCGGCGGGCCGGTGCTCGGCGTGGACCTGTCGGGTCCCATGCTGCGCGTCGCCCGGCGCGAAGCCGACCGGGAGGGCCTCGACAGCGTCCGACACGAGCAGGCCGACGCCCAGACGTACCCGTTCCCCGAGGCGTCCTTCGACATCGCGGTCAGCCGCACGGGGGCCATGTTCTTCGCCGATCCCGTGACCGCGTTCCGCAACATCGCGCGCGCCCTGCGGCCCGGCGGCCGGCTGGTGCTGCTGGTGTGGCAGGGCCTGGAACGCAACGAGTGGTTCCGGTCGTTCGCGACCGCCCTCGCGGCGGGCCGCGACCTGCCCGTGCCGCCGCCGGACGCGCCCGGCCCGTTCGCCATGTCCGATCCCGGTGCCGTACGGGACACGCTCACCGCCGCCGGGTTCGACAAGCCCGAGCTGACGGGGCTGGAGCGCCCGATGAACTTCGGGCGGGACGCCGAGCGGGCCTACTCCTTCGTCTCCGGCATGCTCGCCTGGATGGCCGAGGACCTCGACGAGACCGGCCGGGCCCGGGCACTGGCGGACCTGCGGGCCGACATCGAGGCCCACGCGACGCCGCAGGGCGTGCTCTACGCGTCGGCCGCCTGGCTCGTCACCGCAACCTGCCCGTAGGGAGCCCCACACCGACGGGCTGTCGGCATTCGCACCCCCGCGGCGGGCGTAGCGTGGCATGCATGACTGTGTACGGATCCTTTCCCGGTGCGCGGCCGCGGCGTCTGCGAGTGAATCCTGCGATGCGGCGCATGGTCGCGGAGACCCGGCTGCACCCGGCCGATCTGATTCTGCCCGCCTTCGTGCGCGAGGGGATCAGCGAGCCCGTCCCGATCCAGGCGATGCCCGGCGTCGTGCAGCACACCCGTGACACGCTCCGGAAGGCCGCCGTCGAGGCATGCGAGGCCGGGGTCGCGGGGATCATGCTCTTCGGCGTGCCCGAGGACGCGAAGAAGGACGGCCTCGGGACCGCCGGCACGGACCCCGACGGCATCCTGCAGGTCGCGATCCGGGACGTGAAGGCCGAGGTCGGCGACGAGCTCGTCATCATGTCCGACCTGTGCCTGGACGAGTACACCGACCACGGGCACTGCGGCGTGCTGGCCGAGGACGGCCGGGTCGACAACGACGCCACGTTGGAACGTTACGCCGAGATGGCCCAGGTCCAGGCTGACGCAGGCGTCCATGTGGTGGGCCCGAGCGGCATGATGGACGGCCAGATCGGTGTCATCCGTGACGCGCTCGACACCATCGGCAAGGAGGACGTGTCGATCCTCGCGTACACCGCGAAGTACTCCTCCGCGTTCTACGGCCCCTTCCGCGAGGCCGTCGGCTCGTCGCTCAAGGGTGACCGCAAGACCTACCAGCAGGACCCGGCGAACGTCCGCGAGTCCCTGCGGGAGCTGGCGCTCGACCTCGAGGAGGGCGCGGACATGGTCATGGTCAAGCCGGCGGGCCCCTACCTCGACATCCTGGCGCGCGTCGCGGACGAGGTGAACGTGCCGGTCGCGGCGTACCAGATCAGCGGCGAGTACGCGATGGTCGAGGCGGCGGCGGAGAAGGGCTGGATCGACCGGGACAAGGCGATCGCCGAGACCCTGCTCGGCATCAAGCGGGCGGGCGCGAACATGATCCTGACCTACTGGGCGACGGAGGTCGCGCGCGGTCTCTGACCAGGCGGAGCACGGAGAAGCGGGCCCTTGAGGTCGTATGAGCAACAGCGGCAGCAGCCCCGGCCCCGGCCGCAGACAGTCGCCGCCGCCCCACCCGCTCGGTGAGCCCCCCGTCGACCGGCTCACCGAGCGGGAGCTCGAAGCTCACGCGCTCGGGCTGCTCGCCGAGTACGGGTGGCTGCACGTGCCCGGGGCCGAGCTGGGTTCCGCGCACGACGTCCGTGGCGACTGGAGCGACCTCGTCCTGCGGCCCAACCTCCGCAAGGCGATCCTGCGCCGCTGGCGTGACCCCGCCGGCCGTCAGCCGACGTGCGCGGTGAAGGCCGCCCAGGCGGCCGGTGCGAGGCTGAGCACCGGGCCGCCGACGTCCTTGGAGTCACGGACGTGGATCGCGGCAGGGTGGGTGGCGACCTCGACGCACTGTCCGCTTTCGTCGCCGCTGTGGGGCGACTTGCGCCAGGTGTACGCCACTTCGAGGCACTCGCCGCCCTCGCTGCCGCTGTAGCTGGACTTGAACCACTTCAGTGCGGTGCTCATCTCTCTCCCAGCAGCCGGTTCAACAGGGCCCTTGAATCCTCCGCGTTGAGGGCCTGAGTCCGCAGCATCGCATACTTCTGGGACAGGATGGACACCTCATCTTGGTCGGACACCAACTGGCTGCCGCGTTGAGTCTCGCTGTAGGCGAGCTGTTGGTGATCGGGCGTTTCCAGGAGGACGAACGGCCCGTCAAGTGCCGCATGTGACTCTCTGCCGAGCGGCATGATCTGGAGCGCGATGCCGGTCAGTCCGGAGCACGTGCGCAGATGGCCCAACTGCTCTCGGTAGGTGGCTGCTCCGCCAAGGTGGTCTCTGAGCACGGCCTCCCAGATGATGAAGCTGAGGTTGGGCGGAGGGTCGCGCCGCAGTATCGCCCGGCGACCCAAGCGCGCTGCCGCCTGCGCTTCGACCTCCCCTTCGCTGAAGGCTGGAACCCGGCTGCGGAACACAGCTCTGGCGTACTCCTCCGTCTGGAGGAGGCCGGGCAGGGCCTGGTTGGCGTAGAAGCACAAGGTCAGCGCCTCCCGCTCCAGGTCCATGTACTCCTCCGCCCACGCGGGGATCAGGTCCACCTCTGGCATGTACTCCAGCGCCACCGACAGCGCGCCCTTCGTGTCGAGGCGGTCGTCGAACCTCTGCGCGAGGTCCGGCTTCAGCGGGCGGCGGCCTTGCTCGATCGACGCGACGGTCTCCTCGCCGAGGATGAACTCGGCCGCGAGTTCGCGCTGGGTGAGGCCCGCGGCCTCGCGGAAGCGGGCGAGCTGGCGGCCGACCATCCGCATTGCCGACGCGTTCTTCCGGTGGCGTCTCCTGGGGTGCATGCCTGAGCAACTCCCCGGAGTGGGCCGTACGTTACGCCTCCACCACCCGTACAAAAGAAATGTACGGGCCGACGGAGTGCTGCCATCCGGTCACGCGCCGCGACTCTCGTCCCGTGGACAAGACGATGCAACACGAGGATGTGCGAGAGCTGTTCTGCCGCCGCGAGCGGCGATCCGTCGCGGCGGCACGGGAGTTCGCCCGTACGGCGCTCGCCGCGTGGGGCTGGGACGCCCGGGTGGACGACGTCACTCTGTGTGTGAGCGAGCTGGCGACCAACGCGCTGGTGCACGGCGTACCGCCGGGCCGCGGCTATCTGCTGCGGCTGTGGCTGTACGAGCGGGGCACGGCGCTGCGCGTGGAGGTGCACGACAGCGGTGACGGGAAGCCGTGCCTGCGCGACCCGGAGGGTGAGTCGGGGCGCGGCCTGCTGCTGGTCGATGCGCTGGCCGACACGTGGGGGGTGGGGCCGCGCGAACCCGGCAAGGTGGTGTGGTGCGAGTTCGCGCGGCCGTGATCTACGACGCCTACGGCGCGTCGAGCACCGTTCCGGTCATAACGGGGCCGTGCGGCTCGCCCTCGTCGTCGACGGACTGGAGGCCGACGTACTCCGCCGGTTCCTTCACCTGGTCGGCGACCGTGGGCAAGGTCATCTCCGCGCTCGTGCTCCCGGCCGGTACGGGCGCCCAGAGGTAGGCGTACTCGAGCTGGGACAGCGGGACGTCACCGTCGGGGACCTCGCCGATCATGTCCAGCAGCCACTGCCGGTCGACGTCCTTGGTGGACAGTTCGGGGCGGCCCGGGACGCCGACGAACCGGAGCGTCGACGACAGGTCCACGTCGGCGGGCGCGGAGAGAGCGACCCGCCACTTCAGGGGCTGTCCCTCGGTCACCTTGTCGGCGACGGGCTTCACGGTGATCTCCGGCATCGGGTCGTCGTTCTCGGCGGTGACCCCGCCTGAGTGCGCGCCGACGACGGTCCCGCGGACCGCCTTCACGAGTACGTCATGGGTTACGTCCCAGGAGTACCGCTTGTTGCCCTTCACCTTGACCGGTACGTCGATGCCGCTGCTGCCGGGCCGGACGGTCACCAGACGGTCCTTCGCCCGGCCGGTGGCCGGGTCGAGGACGTACAGGCGCACTGTGCCGCCGCCCTTGCCGGAGACGTGCACGGGCACCTGGTACGTGCGGACGCCCGAGTCGCCCTCCTTGACCTTCAGGCGACCGATGTCGACACGCGTGAGCGGGGCTTCCTTCACGGCGGGGGTGCCGGGGCTCCAGGCCCAGGCGTCCATCAGCCACGCCTGTCCCGAGCGGGTGCGCGGTGTCAGCTCCAGGGAGGCGAGCCGGCGCAGGTCGAGACCGGCGCGGGTGGCGGCGGCGAGCGGTACGCGCACTTCGCGCGCCCAGTACGAGGCGGTGCGGTCGCTGCCCGGCAGCCCGTCCACCCGGACGCCGCCGAGCTTCGCGCGCTTGCCGGAGGCGTCGGTGACGGCCACGTCCAACTGCGTCCGGGAGGTGTTCGGAGGCACGAAGACGCGCAGGGCGAGGCTCTGGGCCCCCTCGACGGAGAGAGGCTTTTCCGGACGCACTCGCACTGCTGCCGAGCCCGGCGCGGACCAGCGCATGGCCACGGCGCGGCGGCCCGTCTCGCGTTCCGGCTGCCATTGCGCGAAGTGCGGCGAGGAGCCGCCCGCCTCCGCGTTCAGGCATGCGGTGCGCGGGTCGGGATCGATCGCGGAGCACAGCCGTCCGCCGGTCACCGTCACGGGGCCGTCGGGCAGGAACCCGGCGCCCCGGCCTGCGCCCACCGCGTGGGTCAGCACCCGCGCCGGGTCGGCTGAGGGTGCCCGGCGGCCGGAGCCGTCGACCAGTTCGCGCACCCGGTCGTCGCCGGCGACGAACAGCCGCGCGGCGGCGGCGATGTAGGTGGCGCCGGCCCGGTGCTGCTGGTCGGCGGTCAGCCGGGTGGCGGTTCCGGGGGAGCACACCGGGTCCGGCTGCTCGGGGTCGTGCCAGAAGTCGTCGTCGGCGGGCGCCTGGGCCTGGCCGGGCGTCCACTCGCTGTTGAAGTAGTTGTGGTTCGCGCCGACCATGTAGACCGCGCTGTGCAGGGCCTTGCCCCGGCTGACGCCGCGGGTGCCGTCGGCGTACACCTGGCCCTGGAGGTCGGAGACGTCGCCGTCGCAGCCCGGCAGGATCGTCAGCGACGGGACGTCCGGCACCGGGTTCTGTCCGAAGATCGTCGGGCCGATGAGCACGGTCCCGCGGATGTGCCAGCGCACCTTGCCGCGGTAGCCGTCCTGCCCGGCAGGGGGCGGATACAGGCTGTCCATGGCGGCACGGTTGACGCCCTCGCCGCCGCGTGAGTGCCCGACGAGCAGGACGCGGGACAGGTCGGGCCTCGGCGCCTTGCGGACGGCCGTCGGGGCTGTGGCCGGCTTGGCTGCCCAGTCGGCCCAGCGGGCCAGGTGCTGACGTACGAGCGATGAGCGGGCCTGCGCGCCGCCGTCCTCGGCGTTCCAGTCCTGGCCGTTGACGCCGTTGGCGGAGACCGAGACGGTCACATAGCCCTGGGAGGCAAGCAGCCGCTGGTCACGCAGATAGCCCCGGTGGCTCGGGATCGGCTTCGCGCCCCTGGCGCACGGCCAGTCGATCGTTACCTCGTCGTCCTTGCCGGGGACGTAGCAGGTGGCGTGCCGCCCGTGCAGGAACAGCGCTACCGGGCGTTTGCCCGTGGCGCCCTTCGGCGCGACGACGACGCCGCGCATCTCGACGGGCGCGTCCAAGCCGGGCAGCCGGACCGGGTCGAGCGCGTACTCGCTCGTGGTCGTGGTGTACGTGCCCGGTTTGCCCGGGTCGACGGTGCCGGCCGGGAGCCGGGCGGGCGGCTGCGCTGCGGGTGGTGCGGCCCGCCGGTCGCGGGCGTCGGAAGCGGCCCCGGCCTCGTCGAGGCGGCGGCCGGCCGCAAGAACCTGAAGGTCGGTCAGGTTGTCGGTCCGGGCGTCCTCGAGGGGGAGGCGGAACGTCCGGCCGTCCTTGCCCGGCTCAGGCGCGCCCACCAGCTTGCCGTCGGCGTGGAACTCGACGCGCGCGTCGCCCGCCGGCACCGGGCGCGGTGAGCGCCACTCCAGCGCGCTCTCCCCGTCCTCCTCGGATATTCGCCAGCCGGGCGGCAGATCGAGCTCGTTTCCCTTCGCCGCTGCGGCGGTCAGGACGTCGGGTGGCTGCCGCGCCTGTGCCACCGCGGGCGACACCCCCACGACCGTGAGCACCGCCACGGCGGTGGCCCATATCCTCCGGGCACGTATCAACGGTCCCTCCTCGTCCCCGTGTTCGGGGCGCCCGTTCCCCCGGACGCCTCTCGATCCCGGAGGACGGGAGGAGGGTTGCGCGGGTTGCCTGTGGGAGGGCGTGAACCGGGTCCGTGCAGGACGAGGTGGCGTGAACCGGGCCTGTGGGGGATGAGGTGGCTTGAACATGGTGCGGCCGCGGCCGGGGGACGATGTCTCCCCGGTCCGCGGCCCGTTCAGTGGCGGTCCGTCCTCAGCAGTAGAGGTTCCCGCCGGTCGGCACGCCCAGGATCTGGGCGAACTGCTGGTACTTGCCGACCCTGCTCTGGACCTGCGCCGGGTTCTTTCCGTCGCACTCCAGCGAGCCGTTGATCGAGCGGATGGTGTGACCGAAGCCGGCCTGGTTGACCATGGCGTTGTGCCCGGTCATCGAGCCGGGGCCGCTCTGGGTGTTCCAGTACCAAAGGCCCGTCTTCCAGGCGACGGCCGCCTCGTTCTGGACACGCCACGGGTTGTTCAGCAGGTCGATGCCGAGCGCGTCGCCCGCGGCTTTGTAGTTGAAGTTCCAGCTGAGCTGGATCGGTCCGCGGCCGTAGTAAGCGGCCTGGCCCGCGGGGCAGCCGTAGGGCCGGCTCCAGTCGCAGTAGTGCGGGTAGTTGGCCTGGTTCTGCTCCACGATGTGGACCAGTCCGCCGGTCTCGTGGCTGACGTTCGCGAGGAAGGCCGCGGCCTCCTGCTTCTTCACCGTGTCGCTGCCGGTGTTGGCGAAGCCCGGGTAGGCGCTGAGGGCCGCGGTCAGGCCGCTGTAGCTGTAGAACGAATTCCGGTTCGGGAACATCTGGTTGAACTGCGACTCGCTGACCACGAAGCCGGACGGGGACGGGTTGCCGCCGCCGCTGCAGGTGTACGGGTTCCAGTACCAGGTGCTGATCGTCGGGTCGTAGCCCGGGTTGTCGTGCTCGGCTATGTAGTAGGCGCCGTTGTATCTGACAACGTTGCCAGTGGTGTACCAGGCACCCTGCTGCCAGTTCGGCGCGGTGTCGCAGACGGTGGCGGCTGAGGCGGCGGATGCGGAAGGCATCAGGACGACGGCGAGACCGGTCGCGACCAGGACGGCGACCAGCAGCGCCATGAGGCGGGTTCTCAGCACTCGATCACTCCTTTGAGCGCAACGGCCTTACCCGGAGCAGCAGTTGCTCTCCGGGCTCGGCCGCGGTGGGGGGCTGTGCGCCCACTCAAGCGCGCTTGACGTGATCGAGTCAAGGTATAGACCAATGTGACTTCCGGGTAAGTCCGGAAGCGTCTTGGGGCGACAGTTCGCGATCAGCGACCGCGCGGCGCACCCTTGAAGGGGTACCGCTGGAGGTGATCCGTCATGCAGACACTCGTTGGATGGCACATAGAGATGGAGTTCAAGGAAGAAGGCGACCGCACGAGGGCGGCCGCCATGGTGAGGCTCGGCGACGGCACGGAATACCGCGGTCACGGAAACGCGAACCGTCACCGGTCCGACGAGCCGCAGCTGCTGGTCGGCGAGGAGATCGCGGGCGCACGGGCCCTGATGGACCTCGCTTCCCAGCTGCTGCAGAAGGCTCACACGGAGATCGACGAAGCGTCGGGGAGGACTTCGCGCGAGATCCGGCCGTGACCGACCGGCGGCGAGCCCCGCGGTCAGTGCATGAGGGCGTCGTCCATCGAGCCCTGCCAGTGAGTGACGGTCGTGGTGGTGTCGGTGTACGTAGCGGCCGGCAGCTTGATCATGGCCGGTGCGGCGCCCGTCGAGCCGGAGCCGCTGCGCGGCGCGAAGCTCACCGCGAGCTTCGCCGCCGTGCGGCCGTCCGTCCCGCTGCCGTCGGCCGAGGCCAGCATGATCGACGCGTAGGCGGACTCGCCAGGGGCAATGGTGACGACGGCCTGCGGCTTGCTGCCGGCGTTGATCGCGGTCGCTGCCTGCGCCTCGTCGAAACGCAGCAGCGGCGCGTGGTACGCGTTGCACGGCTTGGAGCCGGTGTTGGTCATCGTGAGCAGTGCGTGGTTGATGGGGCGGCGTACGGCGCTGTAGGTGACCTTCACGTCGTCGCCGCAGGCGGTCGTGACGGGGCCTGAGTCGTCCGAGCCGCCGAGCTGGGTGTCTCCGCTCGCCTTGCCGCCTCCGTCACCGTTCGAGCCGCCCGTTCCGCCGCCGGTGTCGCCCGCTCCGTTGCCCGCCGGCTTGTCGGCCGACGGGGTCCTCGACTTCGCCGGGTCCGTCGTGCCGGTGGTCGGCTTCTGCGTCGGCGAAGCGCCTGACGAGGGTGCCGCGCCCTCGTCCCGAGCGCCGCCGTCGTTCTGGCAGGCGGTGAGTGAGAGGGCCGCGATCAGGGCGGTGGCGGCGACGGTCGTGGAGCGGATCAGCTTGGTGCGCATGGTGGTGAATCTCCCCGTTGGCAGGTCGTTCTCTGTCGTTGCCTTGCGGCGTGACCACAGCTTGGGCGGGGGCCGAATTCCGCCGCAACGCCCCATGGACCATTGGGGATACTGGAACGCCTGCGCATACTCTGACCTGGGCGGCAAGCCCATCCCTGGAACGCCGTTCCGGGACGCGGCAGTGGGGCGACGTGGGGGACAAGAGCGGTGGCGACGACACGTGAGGCCGAGGAGCTCGCAGCCCTGCTGCGGCAGTTGAAGGACCGCTCAGGGCTCAGCTACGGAGTGCTGGCCGGCAAGCTGCACGTCAGCACGTCGACGCTGCACCGCTACTGCAACGGCGATGCCGTGCCGTCCGAGTTCGCTCCGGTCGAACGGCTTGCGCGGCTGTGCGGTGGCCGGAGCGAGGAGCTGGTGGCTCTGCACCGGCGGTGGATCCTCGCGGACGAGGCCCGCAGACGTGGCCGCGCCGGGGCGGAGGCCGCCACGCCGGTCGTACCGGAGACCGACGCGGCGGTGAGCCAGGAGGCTGCTCCCGAGCGCGTCGGGGCGGTGGGCCAGGAGGCTGCTCCCGAGACCGTCGGTGCCCTTGCGGGTCGAACTCCGGAAGCCGGCACCGCCGAAGAACCTGAGCCCCTGCCTGTCGCCGACGACTCGCCGGACGCTGCACCTGTCGCCTCCGCCACCGTCCTCCGCCGCAAGCGCGTCCGCATGATCCTTGCCGTGGCCGCCGTCATCGCCGTCGCCGTTCCCGTGGCGGTCCTCGCGAACGGCGCAGACGTTTCCGGCGGTTCGAACGCGCAGGGCAAGGGGCCTGCTGGAGCCGCGCCGCCGGCCGGGACCGGCGCACCCTCTCGCTCCGCCTCCGCCTCCGCCTCCGCGTCGACGAGCCCCTCCCCGAGCGGCAGTGCCTCCCCGAGCGCGTCCCGCAGCGCGAGCCCGTCCGAGGAAGACCCCGAGCAGGGCAAGGCCCCCGCCGGGGCCGGCGGCGTACCACTGCGGGTGGGGATCAGTTCGTACAACTGGGCCTCGCCGTGCGGCCAGTACTACCTGCTGGACCGGAAGCCGGACGAGGTGCCGCCGCCGCCCGCCCCGCAGGACCACCGGCGCTGGGCGCGCCCGTTCGGTGGCGTCGACGCAGGACATGTGCAGCTGCAGCTGACCGCGACCGGCAGGACGCAGGACTCGGTCGTCATCACCGCCGTGCACGTACGGACGGTGGCGCGCAACGCACCGCTCGCCTGGCAGGCGTACTCGATGGGCGAGGGGTGCGGCAGCGGTGTCACCCCGCAGACCTTCGACGTCGACCTCGACGCGGGACGGCCCGTCGCCAAGCCCGTCGCCGGGACGGACGGTGACCTGACCGTTCCGGCCAAGGACTTCCCGTACAAGGTGGCCTCCAACGATCCGCAGGTCCTCAACTTCGACGTGCACACCGAGGCCCACGACGTCAGTTGGTACCTGGAGGTCGCCTGGAGCAGCGGCGACCGGCACGGAACCGTCCGCGTCGACGACGACGGCAGGCCGTTCCGTACCAGTGCCGCCGAAGGCCGCACCGTGTACGACTACTGGCCGGACAAGAACGAGTGGGTCGCTCGCTGACTCGTCCGGCCAGTGTGCCGAACGGCGTTGATCAGAGGCGCTCGGGCGTCCGGATGCCCAGCAGCGCCATGCCCTGGTGGAGCGTGCGCCCGGTGAGGTCGACCAGGAAGAGGCGGTTCTCCACGACCTCCGCCGGGTTGTCGTCGCTGAGCACGTGGCACTGGTCGTAGAACGTGGTCAGGTGCGAGGCCAGCTGGTACAGGTACGCGGCCAGCTTGTGCGGCTCGTAGGACGACGCGACCTCGGCCAGCACCTCGCCGAACTGGTCCAGGTGCAGACCGAGGGCCCGCTCGGCGGGAGCCAGCTCCAGCTCGGGGTGGGCCACCGGGCCGCGCTCGCCGGCGTTCCGCTTGATCGACTGGATACGGGCGTAGGCGTACTGGAGGTACACCGACGTGTCGCCGTTCAGCGAGACCATCTGGTCCAGGTCGAACTTGTAGTCGCGCACCGCGGACGTCGACAGGTCGGCGTACTTGACCGCGCCGATGCCCACGTACCGGCCGTTGTCGGCGACCTCCTGGTCGGTCAGGCCCACCTTCTCCCTCTTCTCGGCGACGACGGCCGTCGCCCGGTCGATCGCCTCGTCGAGGAGGTCCACCAGCCGGACCGTCTCGCCCTCACGGGTCTTGAACGGCTTGCCGTCCTTGCCGAGCACCGTGCCGAACGCGAGCTGGTGCGCCTTGACCTTGTCGTTCAGCCAGCCGGCCCGGCGCGCGGTCTCGAAGACCATCTTGAAGTGCAGCGACTGACGGGCGTCCACCACGTACAGCAGGGTGGAGGCGCTCAGGCTCTGCACGCGGTCGCGGATGGCGGACAGGTCCGTGGCGGCGTAGCCGTAGCCGCCGTTGGACTTCTTCACGATCAGCGGGACCGGGTTGCCGTCCGGGCCCTTCACGTCGTCGAAGAAGACACACAGCGCGCCCTCGGAGCGCACGGCGACGCCGGACTCCTCGAGGATGCGGCACGTCTCGTCGAGCATGTCGTTGTAGCCGGACTCGCCGACGACGTCGGGGTCGCGGATCTCCATGTCGAGCTTGTCGAAGACCGAGTAGAAGTAGATCTTCGACTCGTCCACGAACTTCTGCCACAGCGCGAGGGTCTCCGCGTCGCCCGACTGGAGCGCCACCACCCGGTCGCGCGAGCGCGCCTTGAACTCCTCGTCGGAGTCGAAGAGGGAACGGGCGGCCTTGTAGAGCCGGTTGAGGTTGGACATCGCCTCCTCGCCGGAGACCCCGTCCTTGTGGTCCAGCTCGTGCGGGTGCTCGATCAGATACTGGATGAGCATGCCGAACTGGGTGCCCCAGTCGCCGATGTGGTGGCGCCGGACCACCTTCTCGCCCGCGAACTCCAGGATCTGCACCATCGCGTCGCCGATCACGGCGGACCGCAGATGACCGACGTGCATCTCCTTGGCCACGTTCGGCTGGGCGTAGTCGATCACCGTGGTGCCGGGGTTCTCCGCGTACGGCACACCCAGGCGGTCGTCCGCGAGGCGGGCGGCCAGCGTCTTGATGATCGCCTTGTCGCTGATCGAGATGTTCAGGAAGCCGGGTCCCGACACCTCGATGTCCTTGACGACGTCGTCGGCGCCGATGGCGTCGACGACCTTGGCTGCCAGCTCACGCGGATTGCCCTTGAGCCTCTTCGCGAGCGCCAGGATGCCGTTGGCCTGGAAGTCGGCCCGGTCGCTTCGTCGCAGCAAGGGGTCGGCGGAGCCGGCCTCCGGCAGAGCTGCCGAGAGGGCGTCCGCGAGGCGCTGCTGCACGGTCGAAGCGAGGGAAGGGACCGAGGCCATGAGCTTCCGTTCCTGTCAGGGGACTGTTGCGGCTGTCAAGTATCCCATGGAGGGGCAAGCCGTTTCCCGCAACAATGGCCGTGGCCCGGCAGGCCCGGAGGAAGGTCCTCCGTCTGGGAGAATGGCCGGGAGCTCAACCCAGCATTCGAGGAAGAAGGACGTGCCGACCGTGGCTCAGAGCAGCACCGAGACCGACTGGGTCTCCCGTTTCGCGGACGATGTCATCGCCGAGTCGGAGCGACGTGCGCCTGGCAAACCGGTCGTCGTCGCATCCGGACTCTCCCCCTCCGGCCCGATCCACCTGGGCAACCTCCGCGAGGTCATGACCCCGCACCTGGTCGCCGACGAGGTGCGGCGGCGCGGGTACGAGGTCCGCCACCTGATCTCCTGGGACGACTACGACCGCTACCGCAAGGTGCCGGACGGCATCGAGGGCATCGACGACTCGTGGGCGGAGCACATCGGCAAGCCGCTCACCTCGGTCCCCGCGCCCGCCGGCTCCGCGTACCCGAACTGGGCCGAGCACTTCAAGGCCGCGATGACCGCGGCCCTGGACGAGCTGGGCGTCGCGTACGACGGCATCAGCCAGACCGAGCAGTACACGGCCGGCGCCTACCGCGAGCAGATCCTGCATGCGATGAAGCACCGCGCCGACATCGACGCGATCCTCGGCCAGTACCGCACCAAGAAGGCACCCGCGAAGCAGTCGCAGAAGCCGGTCGACGCGGCCGAGCTTGAAGCGGCGGAGGGCTCCGGCGCGGCCGCGGAGGACGACGGCAGCGGGGGTGCGGGCGGCTACTACCCGTACAAGCCGTACTGCGGCCGGTGCGAGAAGGACCTCACCACCGTCACCTCGTACGACGACGAGACCACCGAGCTGGCCTACGTCTGCACGGCCTGCGGCTTCAACGAGACCGTCCGGCTGAGCGAGTTCAACCGCGGCAAGCTGGTCTGGAAGGTCGACTGGCCGATGCGCTGGGCCTACGAAGGAGTGATCTTCGAGCCCAGTGGCGTCGACCACTCCTCCCCGGGCTCGTCGTTCGTCGTCGGCGGCCAGATCGTGCGCGAGATCTTCAACGGCGTCCAGCCCATCGGCCCGATGTACGCCTTCGTCGGTATCAGCGGCATGGCCAAGATGTCGTCCTCACGCGGCGGTGTGCCCACCCCGGCCGACGCGCTGAAGATCATGGAGGCGCCGCTGCTGCGCTGGCTGTACGCGCGCCGCAAGCCCAACCAGTCCTTCAAGATCGCCTTCGATCAGGAGATCCAGCGGCTCTACGACGAGTGGGACAAGCTCGCCGCCAAGGTCGAGGACGGCACCGCCCTGCCGGCCGACGCCGCCGCGTACTCCCGCGCCGTCCGCACCGCGGCCGGTGAGCTGGCCCGTACCCCGCGCCCGCTGCCGTACCGCACGCTCGCCTCGGTCGTCGACATCACCGCCGGCCACGACGAGCAGACGATCCGCATCCTCAGCGACCTCGACCCGGCGAACCCGCTGACCTCGCTGGACGAGGCCCGCCCGCGGCTCGACTGCGCGGAGAACTGGATCACCACCCAGGTCCCGGCCGACGCCCGGACCGTCGTCCGCTCCGAGCCCGACACCGAGCTGCTCGTCTCCCTCGACGACCAGAGCCGCGAAGCACTGCGGCTGCTGCTCGACGGTCTGGACACGCACTGGTCGCTGGACGGCCTGACGACGCTCGTCTACGGCGTGCCCAAGGTGATGGCCGGCTTGGCGCCGGACGCCAGGCCGACACCGGAACTGAAGATCGCCCAGCGGTCGTTCTTCGCCCTGCTCTACCGCCTGCTGGTCAGCCGGGAGACGGGCCCGCGCCTGCCCACGCTGCTGCTGGCGGTCGGCGCGGACCGGGTGCGCAAGCTGCTGGCGGCCTGACGGTCGGCTCCTTTGGAGGGCCCTCGTCCCCATGGGGCGAGGGCCCTTCGCCGCTTCTTCCCCGGCCTGCCAAGGTCGGGACGAGCCGCGGAGGGGAAACGCATGGCACTGACGGCCCGTCGCCCCCTCGGTCGCCGCCGACTGCCGTACCTCACGAGCTCTTATGGCAGAACAATCATGCGAGCAGCGCGTGGCGTCGTGTTCCCTGACACCGCTCGGGTCAGCATGTGCGGACCCGACCGTCTTCCCCGCACCGAGGCGATGCGATGTCCGACCGCGCCGACCATGTCCGCCCAGAGGGCGTCGCGCCGAGGTGGATCCTGCGGCACCGGCCGGCGGAGCAGTCGCTGTTCAGCGGCGTCTACGGGCTGGTACTGGCCAGCGCATTGGTGGCCGCGCTGAACGCGACGGGCGAGACGGCCGATCCCGGTCCGGACGCGCTGTGGGTACTGCTCACCGCGCTGGCGTCGGGCGCCGCCCATGGGTACGCGCACGTCATCGCACATCGTGCGTCCGTCGACAGATCGGTCACCACGAGCCGGCTGCGGTTGGTGCTGGCCGAGTGGCCACTGGTCGCCGTCGTGCTGCCCACGGTAGGGATACTGCTCGGCGCGGTGGCCGGGTGGTGGGCAGAGGCCACGGCTGTGGACGCGGCACTGCTGTTCAACACCCTCGCCCTGTTCGGCTTCGGCACCTGAGCCGCCCGCGCCGCCGGGCACGGATGGCCGTCCGCGTGCCGGGCAGGGGGTCTTGACATGCTGATCGGCCTGTTGATCATTATTGCGAACGCCCTGAGCAAGTAGGCAGGCGGTCGCCTGCCGTGCCGGCCGGCGGCAGCACCGGCTCGAAGCCCGCGGCGGCCAGACCGGCCGGGGTCGTCTCCGCCGGCGGCACACCGAACTTCGCGAGCCGGAGCGGCATCAGCGCCTCCACCGGGGCCTTGCGCCGCCAGGACCGACCGAAACGAGCCTGCAGCCGGGCCTGTTGAAGTGCTCTCCCGGCTGAAGCCGGGAGAGCACTTCAATCGTTGTCATAGCCCGTATCGCCCGCGAGGCGCTCGATGTCTTCTCTCGCCCGCTCCATCTCGTCCGCAATGGCGTCGTCGGCGCTCTCGGCGAAGATCCGGTCGCGTTCCTTCACGGGAAGGCCCTGGCAGTGCGGCGGGAGGCTGGTGCTGAGCTCGGTGCCGTCCGCCACGGCGGCCTCTACCTGGGCGGTCGACTCCTCGCGGCACTTGGCCGCGTCCGGGCGGACGGGGCCGGTGTTGAGGAAGTAGAGGGCGAGGGCGAGGCCGAGGAGCAGGGCGGCGGCCACTGCGCCCACGGACTTCGGGTGGGTTCGGATGGTCTGTGTCAGGGAGTGCATGGTGTCCTTGGTCGCTTCCGGTCACCTGGTGGGACTCGCGGCAGGCTGGGTTGCGGGGTCACGTCAAGGCGAGGAAAGAGCTCCAGTCGGCAGACATGACGATCTTGACGTAGGGGTTGGTGTTGGTCTTGCTGGGGTGGTAGACCCGGATCTGGCCTGTCGTGGTCTCGCGGGCCCACAGGTCGGGGATGCCGTCACCGCTCGTGTCAGGCAGGGAGATGACCTGATCGATGGCGTCCGCGGTCCAGCCCGTTCCGTAGAGCGTGTCGACACCTTCCCGGGAGTCGGCAGCGAGCGCGATGGACATCGGGTCGAGGCCGGACCCGCTGCTGTCGGGCTTGCCGTGCCGGATGTACATGTTGCCGTTGCTGGGATTGCGCCAGAGCAGGTCGGCGGTGCCGTCCAGGTCGATGTCCGCGAGGGAGATCAGGTCCCGGGCCGCCCAGGTGCTGCCGCCGAGGAGCAGTACCGCTTCACTGAAGGCGCCCGCCGTGTAGCCGCCGAGGAACCATAGCTGGCCGCCGTCGGTGACAACCATCAGATCGGGCTTGCCGTCGCCCGTCACGTCAGGGGTGGCGCGCATCTCGTCCCAGGTGGCGGGGTCGGGGGCGTTGTCGGGCAGGAGCACGCGGACGCGTTCGTCGACGTTGACGCCGCCGTAGCCGTCGCCCTGGTAGATCCAGAGCTTGCCGTCGGGGGTGCGGGCGAGGAGGTCGGTGAGGCCGTCGCCGGGGTAGTAGTCACCCCATTTCGAGATCAGGGCGTGCTTCTTCGACGTGGCGGTGGAGTCTGCGTCGTACCAGTGGTCTTTCTGGTTCTGGTCGCCCTTGCCGTTGTACGAGGCGATCATGCCGCCGTAGATCTCGCCGCCCTTTTCGGCGGGGTAGGTGTAGAGGGTGCCGTCGCTCTGGATGACGACCATGTCGGGGTGGGCGTCACCAGTGACGTCGCCCGGGCCATCGGTGGAGCGCCCGGCGGGGACGAACGTGCGGATGGCGGAGCGCTCGGAGCGATTGCCGACCGTGTCATAGGCGTATCCGTGCAGATACAGAGGGCCGGCTGTCGGGGCCTTGAGTGTGACGGTGATGGGCTGGCCCTTCGCGGCCCGGGTGACTGACTCGATGAGATGGCCTTGGACGGGGTCCCGGACGATGCGGAACGTCTGCCCCTCGGCGGTGTCGTCGAGGTAGATGTGCGTGTAGTTGATGGCGTTGAAGCCGATGGCGTAGTGGGTGGTGGAAGGGCCCGAGGCGAGGGTGACGGTGCCGGACGTGCCGTGCGGGGCGTCGACCGCCCAGTTGGTGCCGGCCGAGTTGACCTGCGGGTAGTCCTCGGAGGTCATGGTCGGCGCCGCGGGGGAGGTGTTGTCCACCGTGAAGCGGCACGGTTCGGATCCCGGCGGCCAGAAGGTGGAGACGGCGCCTTCGGTGTCCTCGGCCCGGACGTCCCAGGAGTAGGTCTTGCCGTCCGCGAGCTGCGTCGAGGGAACGGTGACGGAGGCGGTCTGGGTCTTGTTGCCGCCGGTGCCGGTGACGACCTTGTCGAGGATCTTCGTGCTGACGCCGTTCTCCCACAGGCGGAAGCGCAGGCCCTTGAGGTTGTAGTCGTAGTCGGTGGCCGTGGCCTTGAGTACGACATCGGTCAGCCCGATGACCTCCTCGCCGACGACGGTGTTGCACTCGCCGGGCGTGATGGAGCCGTTGACCGGCTCGCTGGGCTTCCGGTTGAAGCTGATCGTCAGGACGGCGCTGCTGGCGCTGTACTTGCGCCAGGTGTACGTGGAGGTCTCGGTGCTCGCGCGGAGCCCCAGGGTGAGCGAGCCCCACTCCTTGGTCGCGGCGTCCTGCGCCCCGGACTTGACGTTGTAGCCGACGTAGGCGTCGCTGCAGCCGTAGTTCTCGTTGCCGTGGGCGTAGGACTTCGCGTCCAACTCGCGGGACCAGGAGGGCTGGTTGTTCCAGGTGGTGGAGGTCGAGATCCCGCCGGTCAGCCACAGCTCGATCTGCCGGGGTTCGGTACAGGACCACGAGTGGGTGTTCTTGATCTTCCAGGTCGCCGACAGGACGGTCGAACCGTGGATGCTGCTGGAGATGTCCATCTTCCAGAACGATCTCGCCAGGCCGCCGTCCTGGGACTCGTAGCCGACCCGGGCCTCGCTCGTCCCGCCGGAGTAGTTGGTGCCGTTGTAGTAGTTGGCGTTGGGGTAGGGCTTGTACGCGATGGTCCAGCCCTTCTCCTGCAGCTCAAGGGTGGGGTCGATGAACACGGGGAAGCGGACCTTCCCGGCGTCGACCTTCTCGCCGGTCAGCAGGCCCGTCGCCGCCGCGTCGAGCTTGAGAGTGGCCCGCCCGGTTCCGCCGCCGTCCAAGGAAGCGGGCAGCACGGCACTCGCCGTTCCCGGCTCGGGTCCGGTCAGACCGGTCAGGGCGAAGGTGGTCTTGGCAGTGGTGGTGTCGAGGTACGGCTCGGCGGCCGGGTCCTCGGGGTTCGCCACGCCGGCCGAGTCCCAGGCGAGCGGGGTCGGGACGGCGCCGATGTGCTTGCCGTCGGCGTCCGTGATGGTCACACCGCCGGTGGTGGTGTCGAGCGTGAATTCGGCCGTGTCGGAGCGCAGTCCGTAGGACACGCTCCGCAAGGCCTTTTGGCGGGCGGCCTGTTCGTTCTTGACGATGAGCACCTGCCCGAAGCCGCCTTCCTCGCGCGCCACCAGGAGCAGGTCCACGCCGGGCAGCACCTCGCGGTACAGCGCCCGGTTGCGGTCGACCACGGGGTCGGGGAGTTCGCCCGGCCAGGTGTATGTGATCTTGTGTCCCGCGTACGTGGCCGAGGCCAGGAACGACTCGCTCGGCACCGGCTGCTGTTCCACCGTGCGTGCGGCGGTGTGTGAACGCGCCGGTCGCCACAGCGCCGCGTGCACCGCGCCGTTGGAGCTGGGCGCCGACCGTGACGTGTCCGCGGCCTTGGAACTGGTGCTCCGGCCCGCGGAGCCGGTTGCCGCAGCCGTGAACTCCACCCGTCCAGCGGTGTTCTTCGGGCGCAGCCGGGTGCCGTCCTTGCTCCGCTGCAGGCTCGCGTCGACCGCAGCCCAGGTGCCGTCCGGCTGCTTCTCCCGGACGGGTGCGGCGTGTATTTCGCTGCGCCAGGTTCCGTCGGGCAGCGCGACGGTGCGGGAGGTCTGTGTGGTCTCCGCCTCCACGACGACCTCCCGCTGCTGTGTCTGCGCCTTCCGCATGGCTTCGTCGGCGGTCAGGGGGCCGGAGGGCTTCGGAGCTGCCGAGGAAGAGGCCTCGTGTTGCCAAGGCGTCCAGACGACGAGCCCCGCCACCAGCGCAGCGCAGAGCAGCGCGACGAGGGTGGCGATCCGGGCGCGTGTCCCCGCGAAGTGGCGGAGGACGGCGGGTGGTTGGGCGGACACGGCGAGGGGCTCCCCAGTACGCGGCTAGCAAGGTGCCGGAGCGCCGCGGGTCATGACGATCTCGTCGCCGACCTGGGCGTCTTCGGGCGCGGGCCCGCACAAGTTGCCTGGAGGCAGCAGTGTTTGTCGAGCCTTTCAGCTGCAATCGATTCGTGACCAGCGAGCTTTTCTCACCCAGTGCGACGCCCGATCTGTGCCCTTGAAGCCCTGAGGGGCATATTTCTGTGCGCAGTATGACTCTGATCTGCGGATTCACCGCTAATGCCAACTCTCATAGCTTTACGGCGGATAGGACATTGAAAATGCTGCGTGCAACTGTGCTCCATCTGTGATCGATAACTGTGTGTGAGCTGTGCGTCCTGCGTGGATTTCGTGAAGACTCCCGTGCTCGGCACGTGCATGACTTGTCTGCGTGCCGGATCTGTAGGTGTTCGCCGGCGCGCCCGAGCAGGGCGTGGGGTGGGGGAGTTGCGAGATGCGTCGTCGGGTGGGGCTGTCCTGGTCCGGACATGGACGGCTGGCCGAATCGGCCTCGATGCGTGCGAGCCGTCGGCGACGGCGGATGGCGCTGGTGGTGATGCTGTCGTCCGTACTGACCATCACCTCGCTGAGCGGTACGGCCGTTGCGCTGCCCGGCCCCGACATGGACCGCAGCTCGAACTCGAACGTGGATCTGCCCGAGCCGGACAAGGCGTCCATCGTCGGACTCGACACCGAGGAACCGACCTCGCTCTCACGTCCGGTCGATGTGCCCGTCGAGGATTACGTACCCGCCCATGTGACGCCATGGCAGGCAGCGGCCGATCAGACGGCCGACCTGACCGGCGTCGCCGAGGGGCAGTCGGTGCCGGTCGGGACCACGCCGGTGCGGCTTGGTGTGCCCGAGGGACAGGATCCGGCTGCCCTGGCGGGCACATGGCAGGTCGACCTCGCCTCGGTGGACGCCTCCACGCAGGCGAACGTGCCGGGCATGCTGATGTCCGTGACCCCGCCGACCGGGGTGGACCCGGCCGCTTCGGTGGCGGTGGAGGTCGATCACACCGAATTCGCCGACCTGTTCGGCACTCAGGCCGCCGACCGGTTCCGGCTCACCCTGCTCGAAGGCTGCTCCCTGCCGGACACCTCGACCCTGGACTGTCCAGCCGAAGAGGGTCTTTCCACGCAGACTGTTTCCGCTGACAAGGGCGACCCCACCGCGACGCTCGTGGAGCTGCCGTCGAGTGTGGAGGTCGCACGGTCGGCCAAGGGCGCCCGCACAAGTGAGGCGGGAGCCAAGGAGAAGAAGCGGCAGCTGACTGGCGTGGTTCCGGTCTCGATGCTCATCGCCGCCACCGAGCAGGCGGCAGGGCAGCGGTCGGTCGATCCGGACAAGGGGGAGAAGTCCCCGGAGCCCGGTGCGTCCGATGGGCTGGGGAAGACTGAGGAGCCGGGGAAGGCCGATGAGCCGTCCTCGTCGGCTACACCTCGGGAGCCGCAGACGCCCGAGGAGTCTTCGGGTCCGGAGGACACGAACACCCCGGATTCGAGCACATCCGCCTCGTACGGCATGAAGCCCGCCTCGTATGGCGTGAAGCCCGCCTCGTATGGCGTGAAGCCCGCCTCGGCCAAGGCGGCCGAGCCGCTGTCGAGCGCGTCGGCCGGAGTCCTCGGCGCGCTCGACATGGGTGCGTCCCAGAGTGGTGACTTCACCGCCACACCGCTGTCGTCCTCCGGCGACTGGGCGAGCGGATCGTCCTCGGGCGCCTTCACCTATGCGTACGACATCCAGCCGCCCGAGGTGCCCGGCGGCTTGATGCCGAAGGTCAGCCTCGGCTACTCGTCGCAGACCGTGGACGGCCGTACCAGCGCCTCGAACAACCAGGCCTCCTGGATCGGCGACGGCTGGGACTACCAGCCGGGCTCGATCACCCGCCGCTATGTGAACTGCAAGCAGGACGCCAAGACCAAATCCGGCGCCAACAACGCCACGCACCCCACGCACGACCTCTGCTACGGCTCGAACAACGCCACGATGACCCTGGGCGGCCAGACGGTCAGTCTCGTATGGGAATCGGGCAAGGGCTGGACCACGTCCTCCGGTGACGGCTCCAAGGTGGAGCTGCTCCAGGACACCTCGCTCGGCAACGGTGACGCGGACGGCGAGCACTGGAAGGTCACCACCCGCGACGGCACCCAGTACTACTTCGGCCGTAACCGCCTCCCCGGCTGGAGCGAGGGCAAGCCCGAGACCGGCTCGGTCTTCACGGTGCCGGTCTTCGGCAACCACGCGGGCGAGCCCTGCTACAAGTCCGGCGACTTCAAGAACTCCTTCTGCAATCAGGCCTGGCAGTGGAACCTCGACTACGTCGTGGACCCCTCCGGCAACGCCATGACCCTGTGGTGGCAGGCGGAGACCAACCGGTACGCGAAGGACTGGCAGTTCAAGAATCCCGTCTCGTACGAGCGCGGCGGATATCTGCGCCACATCGACTACGGGCTGCGCTCCGGCGCCCTCTTCGACGAGGCGCCCGCGCGCGTCAGCTTCGCCGTCGAGGAGCGCTGCTTCGCCGAGGGCTCGCTGGCCTGCACCGAAGCCAACTTCACCTCCAAGGACCCGGGCGACTACCGCATCTGGTACGACACCCCCGTATCGCTGCAGTGCAAGACGACCGGCGACTGCTGGAACGCCGCGCCCTCGTTCTTCACCCGCAAGCGCCTCGACAAGATCTCCCTCACCGCGCAGCGCACCGCCGGTTCCGGCCGCGCCACCGTGGACGTCTACCAGCTCAAGCAGTCGTTCCCGACGATGACGACCGGCACCAACACCGCCCTGTGGCTGGAGTCGATCCAGCGCACCGGCTACGGGCCCGGCGGCGTCGCGGGCGGCAAGTACAAGGCGCTTCCCCCGGTGGCGTTCCAGGCCTCGCCGGATTACATGCCCAACCGCGTGCTGCGCGGCGCCGACGACCCGCGCCCCGGCTTCGCGCGCCAGCGCATCGGCCGGGTCGTCAACGAGTACGGCGGCGAGACCGTCGTCACGTACTCCAAGCCGACCGGTGCCTGCGCGAACGGCGAGGGCCTGCCCGCCCAGACGTCGAACAAGGGCCTGTGCTACCCGGTGGCCTGGCATCCGGACCCGTCGGTCGACGACGAGATCGACTGGTTCCACAAGTACGTCGTCACGCAGGTCGAGGAGCTCCCCGCGGTCTCCGGCGCGAGCGCGACCGCGACGGCGTACGAGTACGGCACGCCGGCCTGGCAGCTCGCCGAGTCGGAGTTCTCCAAGAAGTCGGCGCGTACCTGGGCGAAGTTCGCGGGATTCGACACCGTCACCACCATCACCGGCGCCGACGACACGGCGACGTCGGCGAAGCGCTCCAAGTCGATGACCCGCTTCTACCGCGGTCTCGGCACCGGCGTCACGGTCCAGGACATCGCGGGCGGCGACATCGGCCCCGACCACGAGGCGTTCGCCGGCCGTATCGCCGAACAGATCGACTATCCGTCGGCCACCGCGGACCCGAAGACGGACTGGACCAGCCGCGTCATCACCACGCTCGCGGCGACCGAACTGGCGCGCCGCGTGATCGGCGACGGACTGAAGGACCTCATCGCCTGGCGCGTCGTGGACACCGGCGACAAGTCCTGGACGAAGTCCTCGGGCGCCGGCGACGACCCGAGCACGATGCGGAGCGTCGCCTCCCACACCAGCTACAACGCCGACGGTCTGCCCACCCAGGTGGAGATGCTGGGCGACACCGACAAGAGCGGCGACGAGTCGTGCACCCGGAACGAGTACGTCTCCAACACGGACAAGCACCTGATCGGCCTGACCAAGCAGATCCTCACGTCCCCGACCACCTGCGCGGCCGCCACCTTCGGCACGCTCACCTCGCTGACCGGTGCGTCCCGCGTCACCTACGACGGCGTGGCCTACGGCGCCGCGCCGACACGTGGCCTGCCGACCGAGACGTGGACGCTCAAGGGCGACGGCTCCGGCTTCACCTCGAACGGCACCACCGGCTACGACGCGCTGGGCCGCACGGTCAAGACCACCCAGCCGGGCCAGACCGCATCCGCGACGATCACGTACGAGCCGTCCACCGGCATGCCGTTCAAGGTGACCCAGACCAACGAACTCGGCCACACCTCCGTGCAGACGGTGGAACCCGGCCGAGGCGCCGGCCTGACCACCACCGACGCCAACGGCCACACCAGCAAGGCCGTCTACGACGAGCTGGGCCGCGTGGTGACGGCGTGGGGTCCGGGACGTGATCCGTCCACCCACGAGGTCCCCGACCTGCAGGTCGAATACCGCCTGAAGGCGGGCGAGCCCACCGCTGTCATCTCCCGCACCCGCGCCCACGAGGACCGGGTGGAGACCTCTGTCACCCTCTTCGACGGCCTGGGCCGGGTACGGCAGACCCAGGAGCCCGCGACCGGCCAGGGCCGCCTGATCACCGACACCCTGTACAACGCCTCGGGCGAGGTGTGGAAGACCAACAACGCCTACCTCGCCGACGGCGAGCCCGAGCCGGTCCTGTTCTTCCCCAAGACGGCCGGCGAAGTACCGAACGCCACCCGCTACACGTACGACGGTTCGGGCCGTGTCCTGACGGAGACCCCCGTCCTGGGCGGCACGGACGCGGAAAGCCGCCGCTCCGTCTACGAGTACGGCCTCGACCACTCCACGGTCATCAACCCGTACGGCACCGCCTCGTACCGGACCTGGACCGATGCCCTGGGCCGCACCAGCCGCGTCGACACGTACACCGACCCCACCCGTACCGTCTTCGAGTCGATCCGCTTCACCTACGACTCCCGTGGTCAGCTGACCAAGGCGCAACAGGACGACGGCACGGCCTGGTCGTGGAAGTACGACACCATCGGCCGCGTCGTGGAGGCCACCGACCCGGACACCGGCACCACCAAGTCGACGTACGACGACCTCAACCGGCCCGTCACCGCCACGGATTCCCGCGGCAAGACGGTCTGGACCGGGTACGACATCCTGTCCCGCCCGACCCTGACCCGCGAGAACTCCTCGGTGGGCAAGCTGCTCGGGGCGTACTCCTACGACCAGGCCGGCGGCGGCATCGGCATGCCGTACACGGCACTGCGCTACACCGACACCGGCGACGCGGCGCAGACGATGATCAGCGGCTACACCAGCGACTACCAGCCGACGGTGTCCTCGACCGCGCTGCCGAAGGACCTGGCCGACCAGTACGGCCTCGCCCACCGCTACACGTACGCGCAGACCTACACCGACACCGGACTGCCGCACTCCACCCGGCTGCCCGCGGTGGGCACGCTGCCCGCCGAAGAGGTCATCACCCGCTACAACGAGGAGGGTCTGGCCGAGACCGTCTCCGGTCACGACTGGTACGGCTCGCAGACGCTCTACTCGCCGTACGGGCAGGTGCTGCGCTCCACCATGGGCGACAACCCCTACCGGGTCTGGTCCACCGCCTCGTACGACGAGGCGTCGGGCGAGCTCACCAGCGCCCAGACCTGGCGTGAGCAGACCGGCGGAAGCAGTGCGGTCACCGGCAACAAGGTCTCGGACACGTCCTACTCCTACGACCCTGCCGGAAACGTCACCTCCATCCAGCAGGGCGCCGCGGGCATCCGGGAGCGGCAGTGCTTCCGCTACGACCCGGTCGGCCGCCTCAACGAGGCGTGGACGTCGTCGGATCAGTCCGCTTGCAAGGCGGGCGGAGCCACCGCCGCCGCGGACGTGGCCGCGGGTGAGGACGGTTCGGGCTACTGGACCGACTACGCGTACGCCGGGCTGTCCTCGGAACGCACCTCCATGGTCGAGCACGACCTGCTGGGCGCCACGGCCAAGGACACGAAGACCACCTACACGTACGGGGCCGGGGAAGCGGGTCCGCACGCGTTGACCTCTCTGGTGCGCGAGTACACCACCGAGGCCGGCGCGCAGGTCAAGCAGACCCTGCAGCGGGTCTACGACAAGTCCGGCAACACCACCGAGGTGTCCGGTGACTCCGGTGACCCGCAGACGCTGACCTGGACCTACGACGGGCTCCCGGAGACCGCCTCCGGTCAGGGGACCGGCGGCAAGACCGAGTACCACACCCCGTCCGGAGCGTGCCTGGACCTGCAGAGCAGCAAGGCCGCCGACGACACACCGCTGCAGATCTGGGGCTGCAACAACACCCTGGCGCAAAAGTTCACCTTCACTCCCGACGATCCGACCACCGATCCGGACACCGGCAGCCTGCGCGTCCTCGGCGACTGGTGCGCCAACGCCGCCGGCAGCACGGCCGGTTCCGCCATCGGGGTGCGCCCGTGCGCGGGCACCGCGGCACAGAAGCTCGTACGAGACAACGCGGGGCATTTCAAGCACGCCGCCTCCGGACTGTGCATCGCGGTCAAGGACGGCTCGACCACCAACGGCACCGACCTGGTCCTTGCCGCCTGTGACGCGGGCGCCGCGGCACAGTCGTTCACCGCGCAGGACGAGTCCCGCTACATATACGCACCCGGCGGAGCACGCCTTCTGACCCTGAAGGGCAAGCAGGCCACGCTCCATCTCGGCGAGGCCCAACTGACAGTCAAGGCCGGCGGCGGCCAGGTCGACGCCCAGCGGTCCTACGCGACGCCCGGCGGCAGCGTCCAGCGCACCGCCGTGGGCGGGGGCTCCACCACCACTCTGGCCGCGGTCACCTACGACCACCAGGGCAGCCCCTACGCAGAGATCGCCCTCGCGGCCGGAATGCAGACCCAGATCCGCAAGACGGACCCCTTCGGCGGGGAGCGCCTGGCCGGTCCAACCGCGTCCCGTCCCACCACCCACCAGGGCTTCCTGGGCGCGACCCGCGACGACGACACCGGCTTCACCATGCTCGGCGCGCGCCTGTACGACCCGGTGGCAGGCCGTTTCCTGTCCGCCGACCCCGTACTGGACCTGGCCGACCCGCTGCAGCGCGGCGGCTACGCCTACGCGCACAACAACCCGATCACCTTCAGCGACCCGACGGGCCTGTCCGTCTCCCTCTCCCAGAAGGAGATCGAGCTGGCACTGGCGGGTGCCGGACTCTCGTCGGCGATGGTGGCCGCGGCCAAGGGCGACCTCAACCGGTCCATGTCGTCCATCGTCATCTCCGCGGCCGGCGCCCTCCTGCAGGACTTCCTTGACCCGATCATGGGCTGCATCGGCGGCTCGATCTGGTCCTGCGCCGAAGTCGTCCTGGACCTGATCCCTTGGTACAAGGCCCTCTCCATGTCCAAGAAGATCTACTCGGCGGTCAAGAGGGTCATGTCCGCGGTCAGCGCATGGCGTGCGGCCAAGGAGCGGGCGAAGAAGGTCATCGCCAAGGCCAACGCGGCCATCGACAAGGCGAAGCAGGCGAAGAAGAAGCGCGAGGAAGCGCGCAAGAAGGCTGCACAGAAGAAGAAACAGGCTGCGCAGAAGAAGCAGACAACCAGCAATCGCGCCTCCCACAGCGCCCGCAAGACCGGCAACGGAAAACAGAAGTCATCCCAGGCATCCGCCGCACCACGCTCCTCGGCCGCCAAGTCGTCGGGCGCAGGCAAGGGGAAGTCGTCCGGCGGGGGCAGTTCAGGTAAGGGAGGCTCCACCGGCGCCTCCTCCCGTTCCAACGGAGGCACCAGCGGCGGCTCCTGCCCCGTCAGCAACAGCTTCGTGCCGGGCACGAAGGTCCTGATGGCCGACGGCACCACCAAGCCGATCGAGCAGGTCAAGGGAGGCGACAAGGTCGTCGCGACCGACGAGAAGACGGGCGCGACGCGCGTCGAGACGGTCACGGCCGAGATCAAGGGCGAGGGCCTCAAGCACCTCGTCAAGGTCACGATCGACACCGACGGCACGTCCGGCCAGAGCACGGCCGAGGTCACCGCGACCGACGGCCACCCCTTCTGGGTCCCCGAACTCGGCAAGTGGATCGACGCCACCGACCTCAAGCCGGGCCAGTGGCTGCGCACGAGCGCCGGCACGTACGTCCAGGTCGCGGCGATCAAGCGCTGGACCAGCCCGGGCACAACGGTCCACAACCTGACCGTCTCGGACGCTCACACGTACTATGTGCTGGCGGGGGCTACGCCGGTTCTCGTGCACAACACAAGCTGTCCCCGGGTTTTCGCAGTTGATTCCGCAGGTGAAGCGACTGCTCTTCCTGTGCATGAGATCGATTCGGCTATGTATCCTGGAGTTGCTGCTAATTTCCAGAAGGCGATAGCGGCTGGCAAGAGTGCGATAGTCACGAGACTGACAGGTCGGGCCAATATTAGGGCGAACAGGAATGCCGCGCAGGCTGGTAGACCGAGGCCCCGGTCAATTGCCGGTAACGGCTCCTGGGAGGAATATCCTTTTGCGTCGACGCAGGAGGGTGGAGCTGGGGCCATATTGAGCCTCATTCCTGGAGGGCAGAACTCCGCGCATGGGCGAGACTCGCTATGGCCATTCCTCAGAGATAATGGGATCGGTAATGGCGACCAGTATAATGTGCGGGTGCGGTAAGTGAGAGGACCGTTCGGATGTTGTTGAGATCTTTGGAGCTCCTGGTGGCGCAGCTTGCCGAACTGGGGCGCCCGATCGTTCCAGCGCTTTCACCAGGCATTTCAGTGGCACAGGTTGAGTCGGCACTTGGCGGCTCAGTCCCCGACGACGTGGTCGTGTGGTTTGGCTGGTGCAACGGTGTTGAGTACCTAGATGGACAGACCCAGGATGACGCGAACCTTATTCCTGGGTACGCCCCCCTGTCTCTCTCTGAGGCTGTTGACCTCAGAGAGGCGTACCCTCGTGACCCTGTTCTCGGTGTGGACTGGATTCCGCTAATTGGTGGTGCTAGTGGCGATTTCTATGCGGCGGTGTGGGCGTCGGGGGATCGGCCGAAGGTTGCCGGAGTTCTATCTGAAGCACCGACGGAAATCGAGTTCAACGATGTTGAGCAAATGATCTCCGTATTCAGCGAGTGCTACAGGCGTGGCGCGTTCGGAGTCGACAATCGCGGGATGCTAACTATGGATCCCGAACTCTATGAGGTGATCCACTCGGAGGTCACTGGTCAGTAGGGTCGGAGAACGCACGTCTCCGATCCGTTAGACCTCAACAGTCCCGCCAAGGCGTAGCCCTTGGCGGGACTGTTGAGGTTTGTGACGGCAGTAGTTGACGGCAACGTCAGCGGACGACTGCCGCTGCCGACGGGTCATCGGGGGAGTCGTCGGCCGAACTGAGGGCGTCGTTGAGGGTGTCGACGGCTTGTCGTTGGAGGCAGCGGACGTGTGCGTCGACGGTGGCTGTGACGCCGATGTGGGCGTGACCGTCGGCCCGTAGCGGCAGGACACGAGGCAACCCGAGCTGTCTAGTCCCAGGTGATGTTTGACGTTCTGGTCCCAGCTGTTGCTTGACGGTGGGCCTAGACAACATCGGAAACTTTGTGGGGCAGGGGGCCGTCTGCGGGTGCGGCTTCGTCGTGGTGTGGGATCGCGATCGCGGGAGGGGGTCCCTCGTCGCCCGGTCACCGGAGGCGTACCAGGAACCCCCGGGGGCCGCCAAGGCCGAGCGCACGCGTCACGGAGTGATCCTTGGAAGCCCCCGGAGAACCCTGGTCGGGCGAAGCTGCCCGACCGACGAGGGACCCCTCCCGCTCAGGCTCCGATCCTGCCGGAGTTCCGACCCGCCACGTGGTCGGGCACCCTGTGGGTGGGTGTCCGGCGGATCGTCCCCGGTTGATGTGCCGTCCGGGCGTACCGTGGGGTGGGAGGTGGTGAGTTGATGCCTACGGAGCTGGCTGACAACGTCCGCAAGTACCGGCGTCGCGCGGGGATGAGCCAGGAGGAACTGGCCCATGCCGCAGGTGTATCGCCGGGCACGGTACGCAAGGCCGAGCAGGGCGGCACTCTCCGCATGGAGACCTTGCACACGCTCGCCCGAGCGTTGGGGGTGACCACCGCCGCGTTGATGGCGTCCGATGCCCCGGAGCCCGTCGGGCAGACCGAAGAGCCGAACCGCGTCAACCTGATCCAGCTCCGCGCCGCCCTCACCCCGACCGTCGGGCTCGTGGACCGGGACCCCGAAGCCGTGGCCGAGGAGCCGAACCTGCGCACCTTCCGGCGGACGCTGCAAGACGCACGGGTGTTGTACTTCTCCGACAGCTACAAGAGCGTCGCGGCTCAACTGCCGGGCTTGCTGCGTGATGCCGCGAAGGCCGTTGCCTACTACGACAGCGGGGACGAGTACCGGCAGGCTCTGCTGGCCCGTGCCGAGGCGCTGCGTCTGGCCGGCACCTACCTCACCCAGGTACGGCAGTACGACATCGCGTATGCCGCTGTGCGCGGTGCCATCATGGACGCCCGTCAGGCCGGAGACCTGCTTGCGGCGGGCTCCGGTGTCGGCTGCATGTGCTGGCTGCTGGTGAGGCAGGGCCGCTTGGACGAGGCGGAACAGGTCGCCGCCCAGAGCATGGACGCGGTGGAGCCGAAGATCACCGGGGCCGAGCCGGACCACTACGCGGTGTGGGGCGGCCTGGCGATGGAAGCCGCCGCCGCAGCCGCGAGGAACAACCGTCCCGACGAGGCGAAGGAGTACCGTCAAGCCGCCCGGGTCGCCGCAACCGCCATTGGGACGGCGCATCGCAACGTCTCCCGGCACTGGTCCGTCTTCGGGCCGGTCACCGTTGCGGTCAAGGCCCTCGAAGACTCCCTGGTCATCGGCGACGCCCGCGCGGTGGTGCGCAAGGCAGGCGAGCAGGAGGAGTTGTCGCCCAAGGCGTGGAAGCGCTTGGGCAGGCCCAGCACCAACGACGGGAACCGCTTCACCCTCGATGTGGCGCGCGCCCACACCCGGACCGGCGACCTGTCCGCCGCCATGGACGAGTTGACCCGCGCCCGGGAAGCCGCCCCGCAGTGGCTGCGGCACCAGAACGGGGCTGCCGAGACCATGCAGGAGATCCTGCGCAAGCGCACCCTCACGACGGAGATGCGCGAAATGGCCGACTACCTGGGCGTCATCGGGTAGCTGCCACGCAGCGTGGCAGTTCGTGAACCATGAGTCGAGAACTGCCATGGCGCCCGCCTGGGGTGACGGTCAGTCAGTACCTACGGTCGGTGAGTCCACCGTCAGTGACCCAGGCCGGGGGTACCCAGTGAGCCAGCCCAGGAGCGATGCCGACCGCATGCGGCGCAGAGAGCTGTACGACGCCGCGTCGGGTGGGGGAGGTCCCCGCTTACTGCCGTGGACCAGCCCGGAGGGGAAGCCCTGCTACCTGAGCAGCGACGGCCGGGGCTACCTCTCCACCCTCGCCGACAGCATCGAGACGGTACAACTCAGCATGGGCCGGGAACTGTTGGAGTATGCCCGCGACGCCACGGCGCCCGGCGCGAAAGCCCTGTCGGCGAGCGAATACCGCTGGCTGGCCCGCCGGTTGACAGAAGCCCTGGCGGACGCGCTCAGGGTCGCAGACTCGCGCGGACAGCGCATCCCGGATCAGGAAGAGGCGACCGAGGATGCCTGACTCTCCGAACGCCGTCGCACCAGCACGCAATGCCTCTCGGGGGCGCTACCGCTTCCGCGAGTACCACGTGACCACCATCCCCGACCCCCTGGCGCTGCCAGCGATCGAGGCGGTCTGCGTCACCGGCGAAGAGCGCAACTGCGGCGCCACCTCGGGCACACTGCACACCCCGGACGAACTGACCCGTTGGATCGCCGGACACTGCGCCCAGAGCGGCCACGAGCTCTACGAGCAGACCGTCCGCGCCCTCGTCCGTGCCGAACCCGGCGCGTGGCAGTAGAGTCCCGCTGCACCGACACCAGGCAGCGGCAGCGCAATCGTGTGCCCCGAGCCGTTGCCGCTGAGGTTGAAAGGATGGGGTGACAGCAAGCGTTGATGGTGCTAGATCCTCGTCATGAGGTATGCGGATGGCGGTGGTCTGGCCGCTGTGGGGCGGGCGAGGCGTGAGGCGGTGCGTTTCGAGGCCGCGGAGATGTTCGGGCAGGGGGTGCGGCCGCCGGAGGCGGCAAGTCGTCGTCCAAGCCGGGCGGTTCGTCGGGCGGCTCCTCCCGGTCCTCCGGCGGCAGCAGCGGAAGCGGCGGCAGCGGCAAGACGGGCGAGGGCAGCGGCTCCTGTCCGACGAGCAACAGTTTCACCCCGGGCACCAAGGTCCTGATGGCCGACGGCACCACCAAGCCGATCGAGGACGTCAAGGCCGGCGACAAGGTCCTGGCCACGGACCCGAAGACCGGCGAGACCCGGGTCGAGACGGTCACCGCCGAGATCATGGGCGAGGGCCTCAAGCAGCTGGTGAAGGTCGTCATCGACGTCGATGGAAAGGCCGGCACGAAGACGGCGGAGGTCACCGCGACCGACGGCCACCCCTTCTGGGTCCCCGAACTCGGCAAGTGGATCGACGCCACCGACCTCAAGCCGGGCCAGTGGCTGCGCACGAGCGCCGGCACGTACGTCCAGGTCGCGGCGATCAAGCGCTGGACCAGCCCGGGCACAACGGTCCACAACCTGACCGTCTCGGACGCTCACACGTACTATGTGCTGGCGGGGGCCACCCCAGTACTCGTACACAACTGCGGTACCGCGAACGGCGGAAAGTATGGGGATCTGCAACCTGCTGGAGCGGGAAATGAGATCAATCATATCCCTGCCAATGCATCCAGCCCTCTCAGTAAGTACAGCGGACCGTCGATTCGGATGGATTACGCCGACCATCGCGCGGTTTACAGCACTGGGTCATCACTCGCCTCGAAAGCTTGGCGCATGAGGCAGAAAGAACTGATAGACGCTGGCGATTTCCGAGGTGCCATACAAATGGACGTAGATGACATTCGCGCCCGTTTCGGCAACAAATATGATGAGGCGATCACGGAGATGTGGATGAGCCTCAGTCAGAATAAGGCCCTTCGAAAATGGGCCACAGATCGACAGAATCCCTAGATATTGCACAGAAAGAAGTGAGATTCGGGTGTCGTCGGACTGGAAAGTTGAGATCGTCGAGTGTGGTGACCTCGTGCAAGACGATGACGAGGTCACTCCTCCCGATGAGGCTGAGCGTCGGTGGAATCGATATGTCGAGCTGGCTGATTCGGTGACTGGCGACGAAGGCCCAGCTGGTGTCGCTGCGATCGTTTCTTCCTTGAAGGCTGAGGAGGATTACGGGGCCTACCAGGCGGCGCATGCAGCTTTGGATCGCTTCCCTCGGGCGGAGCTCGGTCAGGGAGTGGCCGATGCGGCCAAGGAACTTCTTTCCATCCCCCAGGATGGGAGTGGGAATGTTTTTCTAATCCTGGCCCAGGCTGGCCCTGTGGCAGTGAATGCCTTCAATGAAGCTATTCGGTCAATCGATCCAGACGTTCGGGTCTCGATTCGCGAACTTGTAGAGTTTCACGAATCTGAGGAGTGGCTCTCTGAGGGCAGTGTCCAGAACGTTCTTCTGATGCCGCGGACGTAGCCTGGCAGTGTGAATTCGAAAGCCCCACGGGCAGTGGTGCCGGTGGGGCTTTCGGGCGTCTTGACGGCAACGCTGACGGCAACGTCAGCGGACGACGGCTGCGGTGGGTGGGTCGTCGGGGGCACCGTCGCCCTGACCGAGGGCGTTGCCGAGGGCGTCGATGGCCTGGCGTTGGAGGCGGAGTCGGACGTGGGCGTAGACGCCGGCGGTGACGCCGATGTGGGCGTGGCCCAGCAACTCCTTGATCACGACGAGGTCGATGCCTTGTTCCAGAAGCAGGGTGGCGGTCGAGTGGCGGAGGTCATGGAACCGGATGCGGCGAAGTCCTGCGCCGTTGAGGAGTCGGCTGAAGCTGCGGGTGAGGTTGGCGGGTTCGAGAGGGCCGCCAGTGAGGGTGGTGAACACGAGGCCGACGTCCGACCAGCCTGTCCCCGCGGCCCGGCGTGCTTCCTCCTGCCGTTCCCGGTGAGTCTTCAGCGAGTTGACGCATTCGGTGGGGAGAACGATGCGACGTTCGGAGGCGCGGGTCTTGGTGTGCAGGACGGTCAGGCCGCCGGTGCGGGTGCGCTGGAGGGAACGGTGGATGGCGGCGGTTCCCGTGTTGAGGTCGAGGTCGTCCCAGTGCAGCCCGAGGAGTTCGCCCTTGCGGAGCCCGGTGCGCAGGGCGAGTTCGTACAGGGCGTGGAGCCGGTCGCTGCTGGCTGCGTGGAGGAACTGCCGGGCCTCGCTCGCGGTGAACGGCTTGAAGCGCCGAGGGCGGGGGGTGGGGGTCTTGACATTTCGGGCGACGCTGGCGAGGGTCGCGGAGCTGATCCATCGCCTGTTCGGGTACCCGTACACCCCGCGCGGGGTGTCCTACCTGCTGCACCGGCTGGGCTGGTCGCCGCAGGTCCCCGCGCACCGGGCCGTCGAGCGCGACGAGCAGGCCGTGGAGCGGTGGCGGACGGAGCAGTGGTCACGGGTAAGAGGACGGCCCAGCTCCTGGGCGCGTGGATAGCCTTCGAGGACGAGGCCGGCCAGGACCTGAAGCCCGGCAAGGGGCGGACCTGGTCGCCGCGCGGGCGGACGCCGCTGATCAAGGTGACCGGGAAAGGCTCGGGCCGGGTCCTGATGGCCGGGATGATCTGCATCAAGCCGGGCCGCGAGACCGGGCTGATCTACCGGACCCAGACATACCGGGGCCGTACCGGTGAGAAGAAGGACTTCCGGGCCCGCGAGGTCGCAAACCTGCTGACCTCCGCCCGGCGGCAGCTCGGCGGTGCCCCGCTGATCGTGGCGTGGGACAACGCCAGCACCCATCACGCCAAGGCCCTGCGGGACTTCTGCGACCGCAACAGCGACTGGCTCACCATCGTCAAGCTCCCGCTCTACGCACCCGACCTCAACCCCGTCGAAGGCGTATGGGCCCACCTGAAGAAGTCCCTGGCCAACCTCGCACCCCGCACGATCGACGACCTCACCCCGCTCGTGAAGAACCGCCTACGCGGCATCCAGCGCCGACCCGAGATCCTCGACGGCTTCATCGCCGAAACCGGACTCGGGCTGGAGCCCCCGTAACCCTGTCACCCCACCCTTTCAACCTCAGCGGCAACGCCGACGGCAACACGGGCGCACAACAGGGCACTTCCACGCACACACACGGACCGGCCTGAATTCGCTGACCAGCGAAAACGCAGGTGACGCCCGCTCGGCGAGCACACGTACTATGTTGCGGCGGGTAGCGCCCCGGTCTTGGTCCACAACTGTGGAGCGAACGTTGATGGGTATTACTACCGCGGTGCCGTCGAGGGGCACCATAGCTATGACACCGCTGCGCAAGGCCGTGCGGTGCCCCGCGGAACCCGCGCGGACATGAACGACCACTCGGGTGGAGATGGCACGGATACCATCTTCACGTCGTGGTCGGACGACTTCGAAACTGCCGAGTTCTTTGCCCAGAATCGGGGAGACGAGTGGATTGGGAGAGGTGTGATGCTGCGCATCAGGGTGGCAAGCATCGATCCCGCCATAGGGCCGTCGAGAAATATTCAGATCCACGACGGTCCATATGAAAGTTTCTTCGAAGACGAGCATCTCATCGTTGGTGAAATCCTGGCCGACGACATCAGCTTCGACTTCGGGCAAACCTGGACACCAGTCAGGCGGCGGTGAGGTGAACGAGGTATCCGCGAGTGAACTGCTCGCTGCATTCGAGTCCGACTCCGATGCCAGCATTCAGGCCAAGAATGCATTGCTTTCCGGAGCACCTTTCGAGCTCTGGCTCAAACCTCTCCCAGCGTCGATGCTTCGGGGCATCCTTCGCGGGAGGGTGGGAAGTCTGCAGCGGCGCGGTAAGCCGGTTGTTGGGATCACGGAATGCCTTGCGGGTCTTGCCGAAAAGGGCGAGCAGGGCGTTCTTGTGGCCAACGTGGACGATCGCGAACGAGGCGGATACCTCTTTCGTCTCTACCTTGATCCGCAACCGCTCAAAGTGGTCGGATGTATGGGGTTTGGCTCCTCCCCCGAAGGCGACTCCACCACCGGTCCCGAGTAAACACCGCCGATAGGGGAAGCCTCACAGAGTCCCAGCGGCCCCACCGGATCTGTTTCCGGTGGGGCCGCTGGGCTTTTGACGGGATACCCGCACCTCACGGACCCCGAGCCTCCAGCCGCAGCCTTTTCCGGGGCCGCGAAAAAAGAAGACCGGTAACCCGGTTCTAAAGAAGGCACAGGCCAAGACCGCTCCGAAGATATCCTCGGGTCACGGCGGTCAGGAAGTGGACCAGTGCGGACGAGACGGTGTACGACCTGACCGTCTCGGACCTCCACACGTACTACCGGCCGCCGGTGTACGGGTGGGTGGTGGTGATAGGGAAACGCGTGTGGGGATCGGTTGACGGTGGCGGCCCTACGGGGCGGGGCGCGGCCCGGCGCCGACTGTACTGCGGTCGCCGGCCTCACGGAGTCACGGGAAGGGCGCCCACCGCTCAGGGGTGTCAGGCCGCAGGGCGGCCCGCGAAGGTGACCTCCTCTCGGTCCTCGTCCAGAGCGATGGTCAGCGAGGCTTCCATCGCGGCGGCGAGTCTGCGCAGGAGGGGAAGCGTCGGTACGGAGTCGGCGCCCTCGATCCGGGAGATCTTCGCCTGGGTGAGGCCGGCGCGGTCGGCGACCTCGGTCTGGGACAGTCCCAGCTCCACGCGACGGTCGTAGACAGCCTTCGCGAAGGCCATGGCCAGCCGGGTCTCCGCGCGCTCGGCAGCGATCTCCGGGGATTCGGTGAGTCCATCGTTCAGTTCCCGCTCGCGGGCGAGCTTCCAGCGCGTGTGGTTCATGAGCGGCCCTTCCTGGTCAGCGGCTGTATGTCTTGTGGGCGGGCCCGTGATCGCTTTCGCACACGGCACGTGCGGTCACGGCGCGAGCGACCTGGGCAGTCTCGCGCATGCGGGTCTTGCGGAAGACCGTGAGCAGGATGATGCGCCGTCCTGGTGCGAACCAGTAGGTGATCCTCGTGTCCTCGCCGTCCAGTGTCGGACGAAGCTCGTACACGCCATCCCTCAGCGGGCGGGCGAAGGGCATGGGCGTGAGCGTGCCCAGAGCAGCCAGTAGATCCGCATACTCCTCGACCTTGCGGTACTGCTTGGCGGGGAGAAGATCCAGCCATTGACGTACCTCGGGTTCCAGCTCGATGACGTGCAGGGTCTCCATACTGGGGACCGTATTATGTCGTCTACGACATAATACGGCGCTTGGGTCGGGTTAGCTCGTTCGTGTGGGCGCACCGGTTGTCCGCGTACTGCGCCCGCGACGGGCGGGTCGGAGTGGTGCCGGTGGAGTGGGGAACTCCGCGACGAGGCGCCTGTCGCAGGCGCAGTCCAGGTGCGATTCTTCGCCAGGCCCCGATGTCTATTCCGTAGAGAGAAGGCTCGAAGTTCGGGACTTGAGCTCCGGAGTGGTACGCCGGGCGTTACGGCAGCTCGGGGCGGACGAGGGACCGGGCGAACGGCTCTCCGGTCGCGCGGGCGTACGCCATCCGTTCCTTGGTCTCGCGGAGGGTGCGGGGGCGGTATCCGGGGCCGTCGCGGCAGCCCTTGTGGAACCGGACACCCGCGTTCAGGAGGACGGAGAGCACGCGCCAGGCGGCGGTGTCGCGACGCGGGGGCGGGCGAAGGCGGAGCCCACGTGGGTGAGTGGCTGGGCGCAGCGGGGGCAGTGGCGCCCGCGGTCGTCGCCGTAGGGCTGTTTGTACGAGGCCCGGCAGGCAGGCAGACGTACGACGTCTTGGCGTGGGATCCGGCCATGGGGCGAGGGAAGAGGGCGGCCACACCGGAAACTCTCAAGAGCCCCGGGTCTAAGGGCTTGCAGAGAATCAACTTGCGGGTTTTGCGGCTTGACTCCGCAGGTCAGCGCGTCGCTCGCCCGCAAGTTGTTCTTCTGCGAGCCCTAAGAGCTGTCCCGCAATGTGCCTGCGGAACGGCGTCACGGGCGGTTGTCGAGCGGCGGTGAAGTCAGTCCAGGCCTGTCGTGGCGGAGGGTCCTGGTGGCCGACGGCACCACCAAGCCGATCGAGCAGGTCAAGGGAGGCGGTGAGGTCTCTCCGTCCAGGGCGCACTGCATCGCGTACAGGACCTACTCCGGGTCCGGCTCGCGGTCGGCTGGAGCGTCCAGGTCTCGTAGCGCAGGACCGCGTGCGGGGTCACGCCTGACGGCTGCGGTCTCCAGGGATCCCGGGAGGGGCTTCACCCACGGGAGTGGGGCCCTCCGCCCGTATCCGCGTCCTTCGGCCCACCTGGCGTCCGAACAGCGCCGTCCTCGCCGTGGCGGGCCCGGTGCTCGCCGCCGTGCGCCGAGGCGGACACGAAACGGGCCTGAGCCCGGTATCGAGTGCTGAGCCACGCGTGGCGGTCCTACGCGATGTGGTCTTCCATCAGCTCACCGTTGAGGCGGGCCGCGAACTGGTCCATGTACTGGTTCAGTTCGCGGGACTGGAGGCGCAGTCCGTAGGCGGCCTCGACGTTCCCGGCGAAGGCGCCGGGCGTCGGCATGCCCTCGCCCTCTATCGAGTGCCGGAACACCTGGTACAGCTCATCGTCCGACGGTGCCGCTTCCTTCACGCCCTCACCCAGTGGCCGCGTACCGCCTGCTCCGTTCGGCACCTGGAACTGGTGCTCCGGCGTCTGGGAGCGCGGCTCCGGAGCCTGGAGCACAGCCGGCGCCGGCGGCTCGGGCTCCGCCTCGTGTGGCCGCAGCACCGGGATCTGCTGCGGCTGTTCGTCGTACCAGGGCTGGTGCTCATGCAGAGGTCCGTACGCGGGGGGTTCGTAATTGGGGTCGTATTCGCCCTGGTAGTGCCTCTTCCGTGGCGTGGCGAACCACTGGCTCGGCACTTCCTCGGCAACCGCCACCGGCTCCCCGGCCGGGGTGGCACGGGACTCCAGTTCCTGCGCCGGGGCCGGTGGCAGCAGCACCGGCTCGATGCCCGCGGCGGCCAGACCGGCCGGGGCCGTCTCCGCCAGGGGCACACCGAACTTCGCGAGCCGCAGCGGCATCAGCGCCTCCACCGGGGCCTTGCGGCGCCAGGACCGTCCGAAACGGGCCTGCAGCCGGGCCTGGTAGATCAGCCGGTCCTGCTCCAGCTTGATCACCTGCTCGTAGCTGCGCAGCTCCCACAGCTTCATCCGCCGCCACAGCTTGAACGTCGGCACGGGCGAGAGCAGCCAGCGGGTGAGGCGCACGCCTTCCATGTGCTTGTCGGCCGTGATGTCGGCGATCCGGCCCACCGCGTGCCGGGCCGCCTCGACGGAGACCACGAACAGGATCGGGATCACCGCGTGCATGCCGACGCCGAGCGGGTCCGGCCACGCCGCGGCGCCGTTGAACGCGATCGTCGCGAATGTCAGCAGCCAGGCCGTCTGACGCAGCAGCGGGAACGGTATTCGCATCCATGTCAGCAGCAGGTCGAGCGCGAGCAGCACACAGATGCCCGCGTCGATGCCGATCGGGAAGACCAGGGAGAAGTCGCCGAAGCCCTTCTGCTCCGCGAGCTCGCGCACGGCGGCGTACGAGCCCGCGAAGCCGATCGCGGCGATGACCAGAGCGCCCGCGACCACGACCCCGATGAGCACTCTGTGTGTGCGTGTCAGCTGCATCGCGGCCACCCGCGACCCCTCCCCAATTCCTGAACCGGAACCCGAACCAAAGCCTGAACCGGCGGGCACAGCCTGGCACATGCCACCGGAGTCCGTCCCTCCGGCCTCCCGGCGTTATGCACTTGTACCCGGCAGGCGGCCGCGGGCCGGGGTCGCCTGCTCCCGGGACGCGGCCCACCGGGCCCACATGCGCCCGGGCCCACATGCGCCCGGGCGCACGGGCCTACTTGTTGGCGGTGGCGACAGCGGCCACGGCTTCCTTCGACGCCTTCTGGGCGTCCTTCGTCAGGTCGGAGGACGACGGGTTCTTCGCCCCCGCGTAACCAGTGCCGTTGTAGGTGAGGGTGATCACACCGTTCTCGGTGCGCGCCACGACCGTGACGTACACGAAGTCCTCGTCGGTCTTGCGGAGCGTGTAGTTGACCGTCGTCGCCTCGTCACCGATACCGGACACAGGCGCGGTCTTCACGCTCTTGGCACCCTCCGTGCCCTTGGCCTTCCCGATCTCCTTCTCGAACGAATCCTTGGCGCGCTGCTCGGCGCTCACACCGAGGGTGGCGTCGGACTCGTAGCGGAGGAACGAGACATCGAGCCAGCGGTACTGCGAGCCCTTCACGCCGTTGTCGTCCAGGCCGTTCCAGGAGCAGCTGCCGCGCCGCGCGATGTCCGACGACTTGCCGGCCGTGCCGTTCTTGGACTTGGCGCCCGGTACCAGGTCCTCGATCGTCTTCTTCGCGATCGAGTCGCACGGGTCCGGCAGCTTGGCGAACTTGGCAGGGGCGACGGTCGGGGACTTCTTCGCCTCGGGGGTGGCGGAGGCGGACGAACCGGAGTCCTTGGACGTGCTGTCGGAGTCCGACGAGCAGCCGGCGACGACGAGCATCACCGGGACGGCGGCGCAGGCGAGTATTCGGGTGAGTCGCGGGGCTGAACGGGGCATGGTTCCTTCAGTCGGTCGTTCGGTCGTTCGGTCTTTCGCTGTTGCGGCTTGCGCTCTTACGCTCATGCGCTCTTGCGGTCGTGCCGACGGTCGGTCGTGCCGACAGGCGGCCGTCCGGGCCCGCCGGACCGTCCGGCGAGGCCACCGTACGCGGACACGGCGCTTCGATGGGCCGGACCGCGGAACGTTTGAACGGCCGGCAGCGGGCCGCGAGCCTGCTCACTCGTCGAAGTGCTCCGCCAGCTTCCGGGCCAGGCTCTGCGCCTTTTCCTGCAGTTCCTTGCTGTCGGGGACCTCCGTCGACAGGGCCGGCTGCTCGCCGTAGACGACGGTGACGATCACGTTCGATGTGCGGAACACCACGCTCACCGTGCGCCGCTGAGCCGTGGAACCAGCCCGGCCGAGCACGTCGTCGAGGAACGCGGCGTCACCGAGTTCCTTCAGCGCCCGCGGCTCGAGGCCCTCCCCGGAGTGGCTCCCGGGCGTGGCCGAGCCGTCGGCACCGGCCGGGGTGTCCGTCGAGGCGCCGGGAGTCGGGGCGCCGTCGCTCTCGCCGCCGGCCTCGCCGCCGTGCCGGCCTTGGCCCGCGTCGGACGAGCTCTGCCCGGTCGACGGCGAGGCGTCCGCGTCCTCCTCCGCTTCCTGCCCGGTCTCGGGGGGCGCGGTGGCGATCGGTGCGGAGGCGGAGCCCTGCTTTTTCAGGAAGACCTCCTGCGCACGGTCGTCGTCGCTGACGGCCGGGTCGTAGGAGACGACACGCTCGAAGTCGACCCGCAGCTGGTGCGAGGCGTCAGGTGAGTCGCCCTTCCAGCTGCAGGCGACCCGCCTGTCCGTGTCATAGGTGACGGCCGCGGTGCCGCGCAGCACCTTCTGCTGCTGCTCCTCGGGCAGCGTCACGACGCCCGGCAGCAGGTCCTTGAGGGTGGAGGTCTCGACGGCGCCGCAGGGCTCGAGGAGCGTGCGGTACTTGCCGGGGGGCGCCGCGGAGGCCTGGGCCGCACCCGCCTTGGATTCGATGCCGGAGCCTTCGGTGCCGTCGCCGGCGGTGCAGCCGGTGACGAGCGCCGCGAGGAGCGCCGCCATGCCGGGCACGTAGGCCTTTCGTCGCACGCCCAGGCTCCCTTCTGTCTGTCTTCCGTCAGTGCTCGCTGTCGGTGCTCCGTGTCGCTGTCACGGCGAAAACTGGTTGCCGCCCGTCGGAGGCCGGTGGACACAATGTCTATCGCACACGCTGCCGTGACCGCCGGTCGGTTGGGCCTTTCGCTGCCATTCGGCACGGCTTTTGCGTTTCATGTCTTTTCGGGGGAACTGAGGAACTATGTCGTATGTAGAGGTGCCGGGCGCGAAGGTTCCGATCCGTATGTGGACCGACCCGACGTCGGTCGAGGACGTCGCGATGCAGCAGCTGCGGAACGTCGCCACGCTGCCGTGGATCAAGGGCCTCGCCGTGATGCCGGACGTCCACTACGGCAAGGGCGCGACGGTCGGCTCGGTGATCGCGATGCACGGGGCGGTCTGCCCGGCCGCGGTCGGTGTGGACATCGGTTGCGGTATGTCGGCGGTGAAGACGTCGCTGACCGCGAACGACCTGCCGGGTGACCTGTCGCGGCTCCGTTCCAAGATCGAGCAGGCGATCCCGGTGGGACGCGGGATGCACGACGAGATGGTGGACCCCGGAAGGGTCTTCGGCCTCCCGACCGGCGGCTGGGACGACTTCTGGGACCGGTTCGACGGCATCGCGGACGCGGTCAGGTTCCGCCGGGATCGGGCGACCAAGCAGATGGGGACGCTGGGCTCCGGCAACCACTTCGTCGAGCTCTGCATCGACACGTCCGATTCGGTGTGGCTCATGCTGCACTCGGGGTCGCGGAACATCGGCAAGGAGCTGGCGGACCACCACATCGGCGTGGCGCAGGGCCTGCCGCACAACCAGGGCCTGGTCGACCGGGACCTCGCCGTCTTCGTGGCGGACACCCCGCAGATGGCCGCATACCGGAACGACCTGTTCTGGGCCCAGGAGTACGCGAAGTACAACCGCGCGGTGATGATGGGCCTCTTCCAGGAAGTGGTCCGCAGGGAGTTCCGCAAGGCGAAGGTGACCTTCGATCCGGTCATCTCCTGCCGGCAGGAAGATGCCGAAGGCCGGATGAAGACCGTTGAGTACCGCCCTGGTGTGATCAGCTGCCATCACAACTATGTCAGCGAAGAGCGGTACGACGGGATGGATCTGCTGGTTACCCGCAAGGGGGCCATCAGCGCCGGCGCGGGGGAGTGGGGGATCATCCCCGGTTCCATGGGCACGGAGTCGTACATCGTCCGTGGTCTGGGGAACGAGAAGTCGTTCAACTCGGCGTCGCACGGGGCTGGTCGGCGGATGAGCCGGAACGCTGCGAAGCGGAAATTCTCCACGAAGGACCTGGAGGACCAGACGCGGGGCGTGGAGTGCCGTAAGGACTCCGGCGTCGTGGACGAGATCCCGGGCGCGTACAAGCCGATCGGTCAGGTCATCGACCAGCAGCGGGACCTGGTGCAGGTCGTTGCGAAGCTCAAGCAGGTCATCTGCGTCAAGGGCTGAGATCCAGGACTCCACCTGTTCGACGAGTCCGGACTCATCGCAGTACGGGGCTCTCCGGTGCGAGCTCGGTCGGGTCGGCGCGTGAGGGCGGGGCCTGCGTGGCCGGCCGGAGGGTGCCGCGCTCCCAAAGCTGGCGGGACGCCGGTTCCAGAGTCCGTGTCAGTCGGTGGATTCCACCTCGCCCGGCCGCCACGTCTTGTGGTGATCGACTCTCGTCAGCCCCTTCGTGATGGGCGAGGCGCCACGGCATCTCGCCCGTCCGGCATCGCCTCCGTGTCCTGTCGACCGTCTGTCGACGTCACCCGGGTGCTGCGCTTGGCTGGTGCGGCGGGTCGGCACGGCCGACGCTGGACGGAATCGCCGTCGAGCCGGGAGCAGCCATGGAACGCCAGGCCCACCGATGCGCCGCTGCTTGGGCGGCCGTCCTGCTCGGCTGGGCCGGACTGACCGGCTGCACGTCGGACGAGCCCTCGACCTCCCCCGCGGCTTCGGCGGTGAAGTCGGAGGCGTCCGCGCTCGCTTCCTCGGCGGCGGCTTCTGCGGTCGCTTCAGCCGAGGCGAAGGCGTCGGCCGCTTTGGCAAAGGTGAAGGGCGGATTGGACGCCAAGGGGGACGTCGCCCTCGGCAGCGTCGCGACCGGCTCCAACGGCCGGGCAGAGGTCCCGGTGAACGTCACCAACCCCGACTCGAAGCCCAGGCGCTACACCCTCGTGGTCAACTTCAAGGACCAGTCGGGCAACCTGCTCGACGTGGTCGTCCTCGAGATCCCCGAGGTTGCCGCCGGCGGCACGGCCCGCGCCACCGCACGGAGTAACCGGGACCTGACCGGCACGGTGAACGCCGAGGTCCGCAACGCATTGCGGTATTGATGCCACACACCGCAGCCGCGGTCGAGACCAGCGCCGCAGCCAGGCCGCATCCCATTGGCGGATTGCCGCCTCTCCACTCGATCCAGCCGGCTCGGACCGGCGACCACCTGGTCGGATCGGCGACCACCTGCCCGGCGTCGAGCACTCCGGGTGCTTCGAGCAGCACGATCAGGTCGCGGGCAGTTCCTCCGCGGGGAGCCGGCCCGCGCGCACTGCGTCGACCAGGGCTTGGTGGTCACGCTCGTTCTGGTCGGCGTATGCCTCCGCGAACGTCGCGAGTGCTCGGTCGAACGGGTCGCCGTTGCCCAGGTAGGCGGCGATCGCGATCCGGTCGCCGGACCGCGCGTGCGCACGAGCCAGCGTTTCTCCGCACAGTTCGCCGAATGCCTGCATGTCCTTCGGCTGCATCCTCTCCGGCATGGCGATGCCCTTCCAGTCGCGCAACTGGCGGACGTAGAAGTCGCGTTGCTTTCCGTCGATCCCGTCCACCCGCTCCCAGCCGAGGAAGATGTCGCTCGTGGCCTGCATCAACCGCTGCCCCGAGACCACCCGCTCGCCCTGGTTGCGGTATTGGCTCGCGCCGACGTGTTCGGCGAGCACGGAGGTGTCGGCCTCCTTGGCCTGGAGGAAAAGCGGGTCCTGGTCGCCCCGGCCCAGAAGCAGGAAGATCCAGCATCGGGTGCCGACACTGCCGACGCCGACCACCTTGCGGGCGACGTCCGCAAGCTGGTAGTCCTCCAGGAGTGTGCGCCGGTCGGAAGCGAGAGTGCGGCCGTACCGCTCGATCAGGCCGCGGAACCGGTGCTCGAGCGCGCTGCGCTCGACGTCCGGCATCAGATCGCTGATCGGGACGAGCAGCGGAGGATCCGCAGCGATTCTGGTCCGGCCGTCGACCGTCCCGGCGACCTTGGCGAAGGCCTGCAGGCTGTCGCGGGTGCGGGCCTTCGCCATGGCGCGGGCCAGGTTCTTCCGACCGCGCTTGTGGAGCCGGCCTGCGGCCAGGGCCTCGAGGCGGGCTGCGTCGATCTTCGCGTACCAGACGTCGAGGTTGCCTGTCTGAGCGAAGCGGATCATCGCCTCGCGGTACGAACGGACCGTGGAGCTCACGATGCGGGCGCGCTCGGCGTCGTCGAAGCCGTTCGCCCGGCCCGCGATCACGAGACTCACCGACAGCCGCTTGACGTCCCACTCCCACGGGCCCGGCAGCGTCTCGTCGAAGTCGTTGATGTCGAATATCAACTGCCTCTCCGGCGAGGCAAGCAGACGGAAGTTCAGCAGGTGTGCGTCTCCGCACAGCTGGGCCGTGAGCCCCGAGTGCGGGGTGTCGGCCAGGTCGGACGCCATGATTGCGGCGGCGCCCCGGTAGAAGCGGAACGGGGACTCCGTCATCCGGCCGTAGCGGATCGGAACGAGTTCGGGCACCCGTGTCGCGGACTGCGCTTCCAGGATCGCCAGCGGGTCCGGTCTGTGAGGGGACGGGGTGTACTCGGTATGGCCCGATCGCGGGGTGCGGCGCCGGGCCTCCTTGCCGAGGGCGGCGCGTTCCTCGGGCGTGGCGTGGGCTGCCGCGCGCATCGCCGTGGTCGCGTTCTGAGGCATCGAAGGCCCTCCTGCTTGGCCCTGCGCCGTCGGGACGTCCGGCGCAGGGCACTGCGGCCGGACGTCCCGTGGCCTTCTCCGATGTCGGCCGCGCCGATCATCGATGCCGGGTGGGCTTGGGCTTCTGCTCTCAGCCCTGGGCCTCGATCTCGGCGTCGGCGACGGCGATGGCGATGCCGAGCGCCGCGGCGATGTTGCCTGCTGCCGTCATGACGCGGGCGGTGCCCACGATGGGCGCGATGGCGACGAGGACGTCCTGCAGTTGGTCGGCGGTCATGCCGGCCTTGAGGGCGGGGTCGATATGGGCCGCGTAGGAGATCGGCGGGGCATCCGAGGCAGCGAGGGCCGCGATACGCGTGAGCATGAGCATGTCCGGTGACAGCCCGCACCGCTCGATCGAGTCGACCGTCATGGCGGCGAGGGTGTCCAGGACAGGGGTTTCCGATGCAGTGGACATGTCGCATGACCTCCTGATGGGTTTCCGAGCGCGAGTGGGGAAGGGAAGGAACGGATTCCGCGGAGCGTCGGGATTTGCTTCAACCGTAGAACGCATCCAGGCCTCACGCATGGCGCACGGCTCGCGTTGGCATGGGGCGGGCAGGCGGACCGGTGATCATCCGATCTGACGAGGTCGCCGCCACCTGGGTGGGCGGCAGCAGGCCCCGGCCGGCGGATTCCGCCCGGCTCAGCGCAGACGTCGCGGGCCGCTGTGCGCTTTCCCCGGCGCCTTCCGGCGCGCCCTGGGCGTCCCGCACGTCGGGGGGCGCCGACTTTCTGCCCGTCGCCGGACAGCAACGCGCCGGGATTGCCCAGGGCGGGAGCCGAGACGGCCCGACGCGTCTCGAGCTGCCTCATTCGTCCGGAGTGCGGTGAGTTCGGCTGCGGCGCACGCTTGAGGCAGGGCAGCACGGTGGCAGCCCGGGGCGAGATTCGATTGCCGATCACGAAGGTGTCTCGTCGTGACGGCGGTCTCCAGGGGCGGTCTGACCGGCGGCCGGAGCATGAGCGTGACGGACTCGCTGTCAGGCGATGGACACTCCCAGGTTCTGGGGTCTGGAGGTCGTGGCCATGCAGTCTGTGACATTCCTGAACGGAGCCGGGGCCGTGTTGCCGCTCCCGGATGCCGGGGTGGCGCGGCCATGACGGCCGACCGGCAGGAACCTCGGACCGGCGCATGTCCTTCCGCCGAGGAGTGGCGTAGCTGTCCCGGCCTGGTGGACCACGCGCATCCAGCAATGTCGCCGACGCCGAACGTCGAGCCACCCGTGTCCCCGGACGAACTCACGGCCATCGGCCGCGTAGCGGCGCGGCTGGCAGCCGCCTGCCCCTGGGCCGACGTGGCCACCGTCGAGGCAACGGTCCTGACCGCGTACGCCAGTTTCCGCGAGGCGAGGGTCAGAACCTACGTCCCGATCCTCGTCGAACGCCGGGCCCGGAAGGTGCTTCGCGCCACCGGTGCGGCGCTCACCGTCACCGGGGAGAAGGGCTGATGGCGGACGAGCGAGCCGAACGCATCGCGGAGTTCACCGGGCCCCTGCGGGTGAAACCGGGGCGAGGTGAAGGCTGCGCACTTCGTGCCCGGGCGCTGGGGGCTCACGGCCCGGACACGGCATCGGCCGCCGAGGCGTGTTCGCCCTCGCGGCCGCCCGCAAGGAACTCCACCAGCGCCATGGCGAAGAGCCAGACCAGTGTGATGCCGAGGACGACCAGCGCCGTCGGGTAGCTCCACAGGATGTACGTCAGGACCGCCAGGCCGACCAGGATCCAGGTGATCCACGTGCGGTGGCGGCGGAGGAATGGTCCGACCGGGCCCGTGCGCATGCCCATGCGGTCGGCGGTGGCGCGGACCGCCCCGATGCCGGAGTGCCACGACTGCCGTACGAAGGTCGCCGAACGGCCGGGGCCGCTCAGCCAAGCGGCCAGGGCGATCACCACGCCGAGCGTTGCCGCCATGCGGACCGTGCTGCGCAGGTAGCGCGTGAGCGTGTCGTAGACGGACTCGGCCGCGGCCTGCGAGACGTTGTCGGGCAGCGCGTTCAGGTAGGCCACGCGGAAGACGGTCAGGCTCAGGCCGAGCACAAGTACGGCGAAGGCGAAGGCGAGCGCTGCGGCCACCAGAACGTGCCTGCGGTGTCTGGCCAGCAGGACTCCGGCCGCGATGAGCACCACCGAGAGCACAGGCAGCCAGAACCCGGCGATCTGCAGGAGCCGGAAGTACGTCTTGACCTTGCCGATGTTGTCGGCGCGCAGCACCGTGAAGTCGGTGTGCACTTCGGGGATCTTCGAAGCCGCCGTCATGCCTTCGTCGACGAGGCGTTGTTTGACCTGGTCGACGACCGGTCCGAGGTCGACGGAGACCGAGTCGTTGTTGATTTTCACCGCGCCGCCGCCGGAGCCCGTGAGGGCCTTCTCGACGGACGCGTGGATCCGTCGGTTGGCCTGGATCCAGATGTTCTCGAAGGTGTCGGAGGCGATGACCTCCTCCGACTTGTCGTGGACGAAACTGCGGACAGCGCTCTCCAGCGAATTGCCGAGTTTGCCGAGCGCCTTCTGGGCCAGCGGCCGGTCCGCGGGCGCCACGCCTTCGAGCAGGGTCGGCAGGTCGATGTGCTCCATCACCGCATTGGTGACCCTGTTCGCCGCGGCATTCTGGATGTCGGGGTCCGAAGCAAGCGGCGCGACCGTGTCCACGTAGCGGTCTGTGTCGCCCACCTCGTCCGCCGTCCAGGAGGCAACGGCGGCAAGCGGAGCGAGAATGCAGCCGATGACGATGAGCAGGGCGGAGAAGAAGGACCGCCACCGGTGATGGGGCACCCGGGCCGTCTTGGCGGCCTCCAGCGCGTCAATGCGTGTCCGCAGTCGTTCCAACTCGGGCTGTCCGCCCCCGGCGCCCGAAGCGTCGGGCTCCTGCCCACCCGGACCCGCAGACCTGTTGTCCGGCATGGCGCGACCTCCGGTATGTCTGGTTGGTTCGGTGCCAGCAGATCCCGGAGTTCCGTCACGCGCGAGCGCTCGGCGGCCGCAAGGGTGAAGGGCCGATGGGCAACACAGGGTGGGGAACTTCGTCTCGTCCATGGCGGCGCACGGTCACCCCGCCCGCCCCGGTGTGGACGGACATCGGCGGCAACCCTTGTGTGAACGTGTGGTTGACCGATGTGGATCAGCCGCGCGGGCGTCGCTGGGAGTACTTCTTCGCGAAGGGCCAATGCCTCTTCGAGGCTCGGGGCCCCGTCGGCACGCCCCGGAGCCGCTCGATCAGGCGCTCCACCTCGGCGGCAGTCAGCTTCTTCCTCGGCTGCTGGTCAACCGGCGTCAAAGTTCCTGACCGACTGCCGATCACGGTCCGGGGCCTGTTGCGGCGAGTTCGGCGTGTCAGTCGGCCGTCCCGCCGCCGCCGGTGGCGACGCCGCCGCTCGGCTTGGGTGCGGAGAAGGGGAGCGTGTCCGGTCGGCAGGTGGTTCCGGCCGGCGGCAGGGTGCCTTCGACGAGGTACCGGCTCTCGTGGGCCTGGACGCAACTGCTGGGGTTGACCAGTGCGGTGTGCCCGTACCCGTTGTGGTTGAGCAGGCGGGCGTTGGCCAGTTCCCTGGCCATGGCCTGCGCGTTCGAGTAAGGCGTGGAGGGGTCGTAGACGGTGCCGACGACCAGTACGGGGTGCGCCGTCGACTTGTTCCACGGGCCGAGGTAACGGTCGGCGGCGACCGGCCAGGTGGCGCACCCCTCGGCGGCCCAGGTCCAGAAGCGCCCGGCGTCGCCCGCACGGGCGGCGCTTGCCTCCTCCAGGGCGTGGTAGACACCGGGGGCACGCGGATGGGGGCTGTCGCCGCAGAACACCGCAGCGCCCTGTTCCTCGCCCAGGTACGGATTCGGATTCGGGACCGCCGGTGCGGGCGGGAACGGGGACGGCTCCGCGACGCGGCCCTGCCACAGTGCCTGCAGCCGGCCGGCGAGGTCCGCCCACCCGGGGTGGACGACGTAGAGGCTGTTCACCACGTCGGCGACGGTGCCGGCATAGGTCCACGTACCCACGGGATGCTTCCGGAGCCGCTGCATCAGCTGGTCGAACTTGTCCTGCGTCGCTTTCGGGTTGCCGGCGGAGAACGCGCAGCGGGTAGTGGGGGCGGACCCGCACAGGCTGAGGAACTGCTTCAGTGTTGCTGCCGCGGTGCGGTCCGAACCCATGCGCAGGAAGGTCGAGAGCCGGGGGTTGTTGTCGGACGCGTGATTCGTCCAGGCCTGCGGGTCGATGTTGCTGTCGAGGACCATGGCGCGGACCTTGTCCGGGAACATGTTCGCGTAGGTGGCGCCCAGGATCGTTCCGTAGGAGATCCCCTGGTAGGTGAGCTGCGGCTCGCCCACCGCCTGGCGGAGCCGGTCGAGGTCGCGGGCTGTGTCGGCGGTCGACACATGGCGCAGGAGCTCGGGGTCACGCTGCTCACAGCGCCGGACCAGATCCTTGTACGCGGCGACGAAGGCCGTCCGCTCCTTCTCGCCCACCGGGAAGCCGGCAGCTTTGGTCGCACCCCACTTGGCGGCTTCCTGGGGACTCGCGAAGCAGTTCACCGCGGTGCTGCTGCCGATCCCACGGGGGTCCCAGCTGATGATGTCGAACCTCTCCCGCACCTCGCGCGGGAAGGCTCCGTAGTTCTGCGGCATCTGCACCGTCCCGGGCCCGCCGGGGCCGCCGGGGTTGAAGAACAGTGTGCCGATACGTCGTCCGGTGCCGGTTGCCTTCCGTTTGACGACGGCCAGTTCGATGGTGCGCCCGCCTGGGTTGCCGTAGTCCAGCGGCACCTTCGCGGTCGCGCAGTCGAACTCACTGCCTTGCACGCAGGGCTTCCAGTCCAGCTGCGGGGCGGCCACCGAAGGCGCGGGTGTACCGTCGGCGCCGGCGAGGCCCTGCCCGGTCGGCGCCGTCGTCAGCGCCGTCGAGCAGGTCACCACTGCGGCGATGACAGCGACATGGCGTCGGCGGCCCGCCAGGGGCCCGGATATGTGCATGCCTTGTCCCTTCACGGCTGAGCGCCCGATGCCACCCGTGCGTTGGGCTTCGGCACGCGTCCGTGTCAACGACACCGCGGCCCGGCGTCGCGCGCGAGTCAACCGCAGCCGAAGGCGTGACCACGTGGTGTCCCGGCGAACGGGAAGTCGGGTATGCCGGAGGGGGCGGGCGCCGGCTGCGGCGCCCGCCCGTACGGGCCCCGTGAGGTGTCAGTTCTTGCCGAGGAGCTTGTTCATCCGGGTGATCTCAGCGCTCTGGGAGGTGACGATCGCGTCGGCCATCACCATGGCGGGCCGGTGGGAACCGTCCCGCTGCTCCGTCTTCGCCATCTGGACCGCACCCTCGTGGTGCTTGATCATCATCTCCATGAAGGCGGCGTCGAACGCCTTGCCCGAGGACTTCTCCAGCTTCGCCATCTCCTCGGCGGTCATCATGCCGCCGGCATCGCCGTGCGTGGAGTGGTCCATGGAGCCCTCCGCCGGCATCTCCTCGCCCCAGGAGGCCAGCCACCCCGACAGCGTCTTGATCTCCGGGTCCTGAGCCTTCTTGATCTCCTCGGCGAGCTTCTTCACCTCCGCCGACTCCGCCCGGGTCGGCGCCAGGTCCGCCATCTCCACAGCCTGCCGGTGGTGGGGGATCATCCCCTTGGCGAACGTGACGTCGGCCACGTTGTGCTGCCCCCGAGCAGCCGATGCGGAGGCCGACGCGGTCTTCGAGGTGTGTCGTCCGTCGTGTCCGGCAGAGCTGTCGTCGCTGCTGCCGCCGCAGGCGGCCAGCACCAGGGCAGCCGCCCCGGCAGCGATAACGGCGGCGGCACGGCGGATCATCGAGCGCTTGCTGTTCATGTGGTGCAACTCCTTTGCACGCAGCCCTCTCAAGGCCTGCGTGAATACGGGAAGAGGATTGGGCGAAGCATCGGCACCGCTGCCCGGGAAGACCGGGACAAGGAGGTGCTGTGCGCCGCGCCCTATATCCGTAGGAGTTGCAGCTCGGACAGGACCGGCGGCCCCCGGGTACTCACAGCCGACTCCCGCGCGCCACCGACCGGTTCGACAGCAGCGGGGGCATCGGCGAACGCCGGGCTCAGCGCGGGCGGGGTGTAGGGGGATTTGACTCCGGTCGCCGCGCAGGTCCCATCGGCATGATCGAGATGGGCCGATCCGCCGCCGGCAGTGTGCGAGCAATCCCCGACTGCGACGGAGGCGTCCTGCGCGTGGGCCATGACCATGGCGTGATCGATACCGGCCTGCACTGCCGGGGCCGGGCTGGGACCCAGGGCGTGCATGCCCAGCACGCCGGCCAGCACAGCCAGCACCAGCAGCACGAAGCCGCGCCCGGCAGGGCGGCGGCTCGTCGGCGGCGCGGCGAAGGTCACGGGCTCATCGTACGGGCGGGACGTTTGCTTACGGGCGTGGCAGTCGAGGGGAGCCGCCGATGCGGCGTGGAGTGCCGTAAGGGTCCGGCGTCGTCGCTGCTACGGCTGCTGCGGCAATCGTCCACGGCGTCAAGGAGCAGCGCGGCGAGGCCGGGCGCGGCGGTGGGCAGGTCGGCCGGTGCGAGCCGGGTGATCGTGAGGGCGTCGGTCATCACAGCTCCCTGTGGACCTTCGAGTTGGAGGCCTGGGCGCGGGGCCGGACGACGAGGAGGTCGATGTTGACGTGGGGCGGGCGGGTGACGGCCCAGGTGATGGTGTCGGCCACGTCGTCGGCGGTGAGCGGGTCCGCTACGCCTGCGTAGACCTTGGCGGCCTTGTCGGTGTCGCCGCGGAAGCGGGTGGTGGCGAACTCCTCGGTCCTGACCATGCCGGGGGCGACCTCGATGACGCGGACCGGGGTGCCGACGATCTCCAGGCGGAGGGTTTCCGCGAGGACGTGTTCGCCGTGCTTGGCGGCCACGTAACCGCCGCCGCCTTCGTAGGTGGTGAGGCCTGCGGTGGAGGAGAGGACCACGATGGTGCCGTCTCCGCCGGCGGTGAGGGCGGGGAGCAGCGCCTGCGTGAGGTTGAGCGTGCCGATGACGTTGACCTCGAACATGCGGCGCCAGTCGGCGGGGTCGCCGGTGGCGACCGGATCGGCGCCGAGGGCGCCGCCGGCGTTGTTCACGAGGACGTCGCAGCGGTCGAGGCCCGCGGCGAAGGAGTCGACGGCCGGGCGGTCGGTGACGTCGAGGACGTGAGCCGTGGCCTGGTGGCCGGCGGAGGTGAGCTCGGCCGCGAGTGCTTCGATGCGGTCCTTGCGGCGGGCGGTGAGGACGACGTGGTAGCCGGCGGCGGCCAGTTGGCGTCCGGTGGCTGCGCCGATGCCGCTGCTGGCTCCGGTGACGACGGCGACTGGGATACCGGCGGTGGTCATGTACTGGCTCCTCGCGCGTGTGATCGATGTTGATCGGCGTGTGATCAGAATAGTTCGGCGGGGCGCGCCGGAGACGACGGGCAAACGCGCTCAAATCGGGGCGATGGGTATCGTCTGGCTATGAGTGCGATGCGTAGGGCGCTGCCGGCCGTGGCCGCGGCGGTGTGGCTGGTGGTCGGCTCGGGGGCGGCAAGTGCGGGCGCTGAGGGGGGAACGATCGCACCCGAGTCCGATGTGGCCCATCACGGTCATGTCCTGCTGAGCGGGGACCGGATCGAGCTCGCCGTGACCTCCCGGAACCATGGCCCCTCGGACCTGCCGGACGCGACCGTACGGCTGTCCCTGTCGGTGCCGTTGGCCGGCGTGACGCACCTGCCGCCTGGCTGTCTGCGGGCGGGGGAGCGCGAACTGCTCTGTGCGGCGGGGCCGCTGCGTGCGGCCGGGCCGGGCAGGAGCCTTCACCTGGAGCTGTGGACGGTGGGCGGCCCGCACGAGGTCGTCGTGCGGATCGGCACCGCCTGGAACGGCGGCGCGAGCGACCGGAACCCGTACAACAACGAGCACCGGGTGCTGGCGCCGGCCACCGGGGACCCGTACGTCTTCTGACGTGGTGGCCATGGCCGGACGGGTGGGGCCGGTCACCGTGGTGTCACCCCGTGGCCCGATGCCCAGGCGATGTAGCCGTCGGGGCGGATCAGGAGCGCGGTGCGCCGGTCCGTCGTCCAGTGGGCGTGTATCACGCGGCCGGGGGCGGGCGGTGCGTCGGGCGCTCCGCCGGAAGGGCTCACGAGCACGAACTCGCCCTTGCGCAGCAGTTCGTAGAGCCGGCCCTCCGCCAGCCGCAGGTCGGGTGCGCGCCGGCCGGTGACTCGGTGCGAGCCGCGCGGTCCGCCGTATGAGATGCCGATGCCAGAGATCATGCCCATCGCCTTGGCGGAGGCCGGCCGGAACCCGCTCAGGACGCGGGAGGCGAGCGACCGCGCAGCGCGCTGGAGCGGGGTGTGCGCCATGGCCAGGCGCACGATCGCGCCGCTGCTGCGCAACACCGCCGCGCCGACCGGATGGCGCTCCGACTCGTAGGTGTCGAGCAGTGCTTCGGGGTCGGGGGCGTCGCCCTGGACGGCCGAGACGAGCTTCCAGGAGAGGTTCGCAGCATCCTGGAGGCCGGTGTTCAGGCCCTGGCCGCCGGCCGGGGAGTGCACATGCGCGGCGTCGCCCGCGAGGAACACGCAGCCCTTGCGGTACGAGGGTGCCTGGCGTTCGTCGCTGTGGAAACGGGAGATCCAGCGCGCGTCGTGCATGCCGAAATCGGTCCCGAAGGCGCGACGGGCGATCTCGCGCACCTCGTCGAGGTCGACGGGCTCACTGTCGGGGACCTGGCGGTTGCGGTTCCACCCCATGACCCTGTACCAGCCGTCGCCGAAGGGGGCGATGAAGGCGAAGGCGTCACCCACGCCGCTCACCGTGAGGAGGTCCGCGGGCTCGTCGGCGAGCCTCACGTCGGCGAGGACGATGGACTTGATCACCGAGATGCCGGGGAAGGGCAGGCCCATCGCCTCGCGCACGGCGCTGCGCACTCCGTCGGCCCCGACGGCATAGCGGGCGCGAAGGGTGGATCGCGCGCCGTACGCGTCCTGGAACTCCGCGGTCACGGAGGCGTCGGACCGGGTGAGGCCCGTGAGCTGCGCCCCGTACCGGAAATCGACGCCGGCGGCGAGGGCGCGGCGCTCCAGCAGCTTCTCGACCTCGTACTGCGGGGTGATGAGGAGGAAGGGGAAGCGGGAGGGAAGCCGGGAGAGATCGAGGGAAAGGTGCCGGAACAGCCGCAGGCCCGTGATGGGGGTGCCCTTCTCGAGCAGTTCATCGGCCAGACCGCGGGCGTCGAGGAGTTCCAGGGTGCGGGCGTGGACGCCGAAGGCGCGCGTGATGTTGCTGATCTCGCGGGGGCGGCGCTCCAGGACCGTGACGCCGACACCCGCGGAGGCGAGGTCGCCCGCGAGCAGCATGCCGGTGGGGCCGGCTCCTACGACGACGACGTCTGCGTCGAAGGTGTCCTGGTCCGTGGCCCTGCCCCTGGCTGCCGCCGGGGCCTCGGCAGGACGTTTCGGGGTGCGGTGGTGGTCCGGGCTTCCGGTGCTGGACTTGCCTTGCATGGCGGCCTCCTGGATCCGGGCGCTCGAAAGGCCGAGCTCGGTCAACGCTTGTTGGTCAACGCTTGTTGGCAAATGTAGATCCCTCGGCTCTGGTGTGTCAACACTTGTTGGCCTACAGTTGTTGGCATGACGACGGAAGCAACGACCGGACCCCGCCGCTCCGATGCCACCCGGGCCGCGATCCTCGAAGCCGCCCGCGAGCGCTTCGCCGCCGACGGGTACGAGCGCGCCACGATCCGCGCGATTGCCCGCGACGCGGGGATCGACCCCTCGATGGTCATGCGCTACTACGGGAACAAGGAAGGCCTCTTCGCCGCTGCCTCCGAGTTCGATCTGCGCCTGCCGGAGCTGGGTGCGCTGCCCGTCAAGCACGCCGGCGCAGCTCTCGTCGCCCACTTCCTCGACCGCTGGGAGCAGGACGAGGTCCTGACCGCCCTGCTGCGCGCGGCCGTCACCAATGACGTGGCCGCCGAGCGCGCCCGTGGGATCTTCCGGGATCAGCTGGGGCCGATCGCCCTGGCCATGTGCCCAGAGCCCGCGGAAGCGCCTCGCCGTGCGGCGCTCATCGCCTCGCAGATACTCGGCATGGCGATGGCTCGGTATGTGCTGCGCTTCCCGCCTGCTGTGGACATGACTCCCGAAGAGGTCGTCGGCTGGCTCGCGCCGACGGTGCAGCGTTATTTGACCGGAGAGAGGCCCTGAGCGGCCGCAGTCGGGAGTGGCTGCAGCCGGGACCGTTGGTCCGGGCGCGAGGCCGCCGGGGTCGTCCGCTCCGTGACCGTGAGCCGGGCAGCCTCCGCCCCGCCGGGCAGGCGACGGGTAGGCCCTACGCTCCGGTGGTGCGGAGGGCGTCGCTGACGATGGCCTCGAGGCGGGCGTGGTGGGCGCCGCGCCAGTAGACGCGGCCGCAGGCCGTGCACTGCGCGAAGACGTCGTACGAGCGCTGCGTGCCCTGCTGCAGCTGTTCCTGGACGGAGTCCTTGTCCGCCTCTTTCAGCGGGCCGTTGCAGGCGGTGCAGCGGGTCCAGGGCGCGAGCGTGGGGGCGAACCGTTCCAGCACGTCGCGCAGCTGGTCGTCGGGGCGGTCGCTGTAGATGTACGCGCCCGCCCAGAGCTCGCGGCGCCGCAGCAGCCCGCGGTCGCGCGAGAGCATGACCCGCTGCTCCTTCGCGGAGAGGGTGGCGAGCGCCGGGTCGCCGATGTCCTCGTTCTCGTACGCCGCGTCGACGCCCAGCAGGCGCAGCCGCCGGGCGAGCGTGCCGAGGTGGACGTCCAGGAGGAAGCGGAGCGGGGCGCCGGGGACCTGCTGCGGGCGGTCGACGCCGCACACCTCGACGTGCTCTCCGTCGGCCGGGACGTGCGAGACCGGGACCTGGCGGCCGTCGACGAGCAGTCGGCCCGCCTCGGTGAGCGGCACGCCCAGCGACTCCACGACATGGCCGAGTGTCGACGAGCCGTCGGTGGCCAGGACCGTATGCCCCTGGCGGTAGTCCGAGGGGACGAAAAGCCGCAGCTCGGGGGCGACGTGGATGGTGATCTCCGGTCCGTTCACAGCGTCAGCATGTCATCGGACGCGGCGGCTCTGCCAGGACTTTCCGCGCGGCCGGGCCGCCTGTCCCGCCGCCCGCCGACGGACAGTGCCCCGCTCAGCCGCCACCGGCGCTCAGCCCGGCACCGGGCCCAGGTCGAGGCACCAGTCGTTGGAGCGCAGCAGATTGCCCGGCGGGTACTCGAAGTCGCACTCGCCGACGAGCGAGAAGCCGGCTTTCCTGCACACCGCGTTCGACGGGCCGTTGGAGACGGAAGGGAAGGCATGCAGGAAACGGTGCTTGCGCTCGGCTCTCGCCGCCTCGGCCACCGCCAGCGTTCCCGCCGTCGCGATCCCGCGGCCCTGGAACCCGGGCAGGACGCTCCACCCCGTCTCGTACACCCACTCGTCCTCCCAGGTCTGCTCCCAGAAACCGACCGTCCCCGCGGACTCGCCGCCGCCCGGTTCTCCGGTGTCGAGGACGATGCGGAACATCCGGCCCCGACCGGTGCGGTCGGCGCTCAGGTCGACGTACCGCTGGTGGCGGGTGAGCAACTGGTCTTCCGTCTCCGGCCCTCCGAGGTGGTCCATCAGCTCCGGTGCGTTCGCCGCGCGCAGAAGGTCGAGGCCGCTCTCCGACCAAGGCTCGATCCGTACCGCTGATGGTTTGACGTCCATGTTCCGCACTGTAGGGCGCGGGTCCGGCAGCGGACACCGGACGAGGGTGCCGTTCGACCGGCAGCGGCTCCTACCGGCCGGTCCTGGAGTACGCCTCCGGAGGCACGCCCACCGTCGCCGTGAAGTCCCGTACGAGATGAGCCTGGTCGCTGTACCCCAGTTCAACGGCGAGGCGGGCCCAGTCGACTCCGTCGGCCGGACCGCCGCTCTCCTCCGCGCGTTCCAGAGCCTCGTGGATGCGGTAGCGCAGGATGACCCACTTGGGACCCACGCCCACGTATGAGGCGAAGAGACGCTGCAGTGAGCGGGCCGACAGGCCCTCGGACTCGGCGAGTTCGGCGACGCGCGTGAGTGAGCGGTCGGTGCGGACCCGGTCGACGAGGTGCATGGCGCGCACGGCCTGCGGGTCCGGCCGCGGCCCCAGGGCCAGCAGGAAGGAGTCGAGGGCCGCCACCCTGGCGTCCTCGTCGGCCGGCCCGACGACGCTCCGCACGGCGGTGTCCACGGCGCTGCCGTCCGCGTCGGGCAGCAGTACGTCGCCGATCGGCAGCCGCCGCCCCGTCCACCCCGACACGGGTCGGTGCGGTGCGAACGGCCGGAAGCCGCCCGGCCGGAACTGCACCCCGCAGACGCGTCCGCGGCCCGCCAGTTTCTGTGTGAACAGCTCCGGACCGATGCCTGCGACCTCGGCCCAGGCGGGCTCGTCACCGTACTGCTGGAAGACGACGTTCACCGACGGATGCGGCACCACATGGGACGCGTACGGCTCGGTCAGGTCCCAGTCGATGAGCCAGTAGTGCTCGAGATACGGGCGCAGGACGGGGGCGGGCTCGCGGCGGCGGAAGCGGACGCGAGCGAAGAGCTCGCGGGCCTCCACGATCCCCCTCGTGTCACGTCGCGGACCGGTCATACCTCCGATCCTAGGTCGGCTCCGTGTCGCGTTTCTTCAATACGGGCCGCGGGCCGGGGTGCTTACGGTGAGCTCATGACAAAAACCATCAGTGACCTGCTCGAGGCAGCTGCGGAAAAGTCCGTCCCGGTAGTGCGGGGCATCACGGACGAGCGGCTCGCCGACCCGACACCGTGCGCCGAGTACGACGTACGCGCCCTGGCCGACCATCTCTTCCAGGTGGTGGTCAACTTCCAGGCATTGGCGGCGAAGCAGGACGCCGACTTCAGCGTCGCACCGGACTACGTCGGCCGCGGCGACTGGCGGGCCGCCTTCGCGGACGAGACGGCCGCGCTCGTCAGGGCGTGGGCTGCCCCCGGCGCGGAGGAGGGTACCTCGGGCGCCATGGGGCTGCCGGCCGCAACCGTCGGAGGGATGGTCCTGGGTGATCTCACCGTCCACGCGTGGGACCTGGCCCGCGCCACCGGTCAGGAGTACTCGCCCGATCCGGTCGTCGTCGGTGAAGTGCTGGAGTCGTTCCGCGCAATTGCTCCCATGGGGCGCAAAATGGGTGCCTTCGGTGAGGAGTTCGAGCTGCCGGACGGTGGAACCGGCGCGTCGGACCTCGACCGACTGCTGGCCCTGACCGGCCGCGACCCCGGGTGGCGGCGGCCGTAGCGGTCACGCCGCAGCGGCCCGGCCGGAGCAGCCCTGCCGGGGCGGCACCGCCACAGCGGGACCCCCGGGCCCGTCTCCGTACATCTGCACGACACATCTGGTTAAGCTCACCGTTCACTGACGGCGAGTGGCGGATGGAGATGCGGACGTGACCCGAGCGCGTGTGGGTGTGGCGGTACTGACGATGGGCACACGCCCCACCGAGCTGCGGGCGCTGCTCGACTCCGTGGCCGCGCAGGACCATCCCGCCACGCGCGTGGTCGTCGTCTCCAATGGCGCGCCCCTGCCCGAACTGCCGCCCGGTGTCACGGGGATCGAGCTTGCCGAGAACCTGGGCGTGTCCGGCGGACGCAACGTCGCCATGGAGCGGCTGCGGGAGTTCGGGGACGTCGACGTCCTCGTCGACCTGGACGACGACGGTCTGCTCATCGAGTCCGACGTGTTCAGCCGCATCGCCGGCATGTACGACGCCGATCCCGCGCTGGGCATCGTCAGTTTCCGGATCGCCGACGAGACCGGCTTCACGCAGCGCCGGCATGTGCCCCGTATCGGCAGGACCGACCCGATGCGCGGAGGTCAGGTGACCACGTTCCTCGGCGGCGGGCACGCCCTGTCGATGCGGATGCTGGAGCGGGTGGGCGGGTGGCCGGAGGACTTCTTCTTCACGCACGAGGAGACCGACCTCGCCTGGCGCGCCCTCGACGACGGCTGGAGGATCCTCTACGTCCCCGAGCTCGTGCTCCAGCATCCCCGCACGCCTCCCACCCGGCACGGCGTGTACTACCGGATGACCGCCCGCAACCGCGTATGGCTTGCGAAGCGGAATCTGCCGGCGGTCCTCGTGCCGCTCTACCTGGGCTGCTGGACGGCCCTCACCCTGGCCCGCACCCGGTCGGCGCCGGGACTGCGGGCGTGGTTCGGCGGGTTCGCGGAGGGTGTCCGTACGCCGTGCGGTCAGCGGCGGCCAATGCGGTGGAGCACGGTCTGGCTCATGGCGCGTCTGGGCCGCCCGCCGGTGGTCTGAGCGCTCCCGCACGGGGGTGTCCTGCGGGCCCTGGGCAGCCCCGGGGGTCCGCAGGCTGCTGCATCAAGGCCGCTCTCCGCCTAGCTCGGCGACACTCGGACCCGCTTCACGCTGAGGACGTACACGCACCCGCTGTCGTCCGGCGAGACCGGCACCTGCTGTCGTCCGGCGAGACCGGCACCTGCTGTCGTCCGGCGAGACCGGCACCTGCTGTCGTCCGGCGAGACCCGCACCCGCAAGGCGATCGACGATGCCTTCTCGGAGGCCCACGGCGACCTGCCCGCCGCCCAGGGCACAGCCCGGGGAAACCCTTGTGCCCTCAATGAGCCCTGGCCGTCTGACGGCCCTCCCGGCACATGACGAGGGGGCGGACCCCGAAAGCCCCGCCCGAACACCACAAAACCCCGGCTCAGGGCCAGACCAGGCAGTACGGCTGATGCCCCGCCTCGTGCAGACGGTGGCTGAAATCCTGCCATTCGTGGAGCAGTTGGTACACGTTGAACGCGTCCCGCGGCCCCCCGCGGTCCGGGACCGTCGACCATATGAAGGCCGCCGCGCCCACCGACTCCTCGCCGATGCCCCGCAGCGGGTCGACCACGGTCATCGGCAGCTTCACCACCGCGTAGTCGGGATGCAGCACCACGAGCTCCAGCGGCGGAACCTTGTTCAGCGGCATGCCCTGGATGCCGGTGAGCACCATCGCGGCTATGGTCTCCGGCTTGATCTTGGTGAACATCCCGCCCATGCCGAGCTCGTCGCCCCCGAGCTCCTCGGGGCGCATGGAGATCGGCACCCGCGCGGCAGTGGCTCCGTCGGGCGCGCCGAAATACTTGTAGGTCACCCCCACTCGGCCGCTCCTGCCTCCCGCGGGCTCATCCGCTTCGCCCCGCCGGTGCTTTCCACGCCGAGCAGGCTCAGGACCCAGGTCGTCGGTCCCCTCGCCCAGTCCGCCACCGCGATGCATATCTCCACCCGACCACTCGCAGCCCCCGCCGCGCAACCCGATCATCGTGACAGTGACCTCCCCCACGAACGTCCGGTGAAACACCTGTCCGCAGTTACGTCGGAGCCTCTGAGACCATGGATTCCGTGAGCTTTCCCTATGACGCCCCAGTTTCGCAGACGCTTTTCGACCGCGCGTCCCTCGTGACGCCCGGCGGCGTGAACTCTCCCGTCCGTGCTTTCCGCGCCGTGGGCGGTGCGCCCCGGTTCATGGTGTCCGGCACCGGTCCGTACCTCACCGATGCCGACGGGCGCGAGTATGTCGACCTCGTGTGCTCGTGGGGACCGATGATCCTCGGGCACTCCCACCCGGCCGTGATCGAGGCGGTGCAGGCGGCTGTCGCGCGCGGCACCTCGTTCGGCACGCCCGGTGAGGGGGAGGTCGCGCTCGCCGAGGAGATCGTGGCCCGTGTCGAGCCCGTCGAGCAGGTTCGGCTGGTTTCCAGCGGTACGGAAGCGACGATGTCCGCGATCCGGCTGGCCCGCGGCTTCACCGGCCGGCCGAAGGTCATCAAGTTCGCCGGCTGCTACCACGGCCACGTGGACGCCCTGCTGGCCGCGGCCGGGTCGGGTGTCGCCACGTTCGGTCTTCCCGACACGCCCGGTGTCACGGGCGCCCAGGCCGGGGACACGATCGTGCTGCCCTACAACGACCTCGAGGCGGTGCACGCCGCGTTCCACGCCAACGCCGGCCAGATTGCCTGTGTGATCACCGAGGCGTCGCCCGGAAACATGGGTGTCGTCCCTCCGCGGCCCGGTTTCAATGAGGGGCTGAAGGCCGCCTGCGCCCAGAACGGCGCGCTGTACATCTCCGACGAGGTGATGACCGGTTTCCGTACCTCGAAGGCGGGCTGGTACGGCGTCGACGGTGTCGCGCCCGACCTGATGACGTTCGGCAAGGTGATGGGCGGCGGCTTCCCGGCTGCGGCGTTCGGCGGCCGCAAGGACGTCATGGCGCACCTCGCACCGGCCGGTCCCGTCTACCAGGCGGGCACGCTGTCCGGAAACCCCGTTGCCACCGCTGCGGGCCTCGCGCAGTTGCGGCTGCTCGACGACGCCGCGTACGAGAAGGTGAACGCGGTCTCGAGCGAGATCCAGGCGCTGGTGACCGAGGCGCTCTCCAAGGAGGGCGTCGCGCACCGCCTGCAGACGGCGAGCAACATGTTCTCGGTCTTCTTCACGGCGACCGAGGTCCGGGACTACGAGGACGCGAAGAAGCAGGAGGCGTTCCGCTTCAACGCGTTCTTCCACTCGATGCTGTCCCGGGGCGTCTACCTGCCGCCGTCGGCGTTCGAGTCGTGGTTCGTCTCCACTGCGCACGACGAGCGCGCCGTGGAACGGATCGCCGCCGCGCTGCCCGCCGCCGCGCGTGCCGCTGCCGAGGCCACCGCATGAGCGCCAGGAGTCACGGCATCGCCGCGGAGGCCGAGGCCCTGAGCGCCGAGCGCAGTGCCCTGGAGGAAGTCGTGAAGCGTGCCGCCGAGCAGAACGCCGACGTCGAGCGCGACGACGACGAGATCACCGTTGTGCATCTGATGCGCCACGGTGAGGTGCACAACCCGGACGGTGTCCTGTACGGCCGCCGCAGCGGCTACCACCTCTCCGAGCTCGGGCGGCAGATGGCCGACCGGGTCGCCGAGCATCTCTCGGGCCGCGACATCACGCACGTCGTCGCGTCCCCGCTGGAGCGTGCGCAGGAGACGGCCGTGCCCATCGCCAAGGTGCACGGCCTGACCCTCGACACGGACGAGCGGCTGATCGAGGCGGGCAACGTCTTCGAGGGCAAGGCGTTCGGCGTCGGCGACGGCGCGCTGCGCAAGCCGGCCAACTGGAAGCATCTGACCAACCCGTTCCGCCCGTCGTGGGGCGAGCCGTACGTGGAGCAGGTCGTACGGATGACGGCGGCACTGGAAGCGGCTCGGGACGCGGCCCGCGGGCACGAGGCGGTCTGCGTCAGCCATCAGCTGCCGATCTGGACCGTGCGCAGCTTTGTGGAGAAGCGCCGGCTGTGGCACGACCCGCGTCGCCGGCAGTGCACTCTCGCCTCGCTGACCACGTTCACATTTCAGGGCGACAGGATTGTCTCCGTGGGTTACTCGGAACCGGCCCGGGATCTTGTTCCGCCGCATCTTCTGGCGGGCGCCAAGCCGGTGAAAGGCAAGAGCAAGGCATTCGGCGCATAGCCGATCGGTGATCGTCCGGTGGATGGTCACTGGCGTTCAGGAAAAATAAGCAGAAGTCCCCGGAACCCTCGTGTTCCGCAGCGCATCTCACCCTGTGCCGGTTTGTTGAGCCGGTTGAACAACGGCTCTCCGGACCAAGAGAGCGCGGAATGGGGACGATATGCGGGACATCAGCCGAAGGGGTCTGCTCGGGGCGGGACTTGGAGCCGCAGCGGTGATCGGGGTGGCGGGCTGCGGCTCCAACAGCTCAAGCAGAAACGGACATAACGACCCTGTGGGGGGCGGCGAACCGGGTCAGGGCGGCGGTAGGCCCTCCCCTTCCAAGCCCCCCGGCCGCCCGATCGGCGACGGCTCCACCGTCGATACGGGGAAGCAGCCGCATCAGCCGGCGCGGCCCGTCCCGCTCGAACCCGGTCAGACGCCTCCGCAATTCGTCGTCTTCTCCTGGGACGGGGCGGGTGAAGTCGGCAACGGCCTCTTCCCCCGCTTCCTCGAGCTCGCCAGGAATCACGGCGCGGGGATGACTTTCTTCCTCTCCGGGATTTATGTGCTGCCGGAGCAGAAGAAGTCGCTGTACCGGCCGCCCGGCAACAAAATCGGCGCGTCCGACATCGGTTACCTGACCGATGGCCACATCAAGGAAACCTTGAAGTACATACGCCAGGCATGGCTCGACGGCCATGAGATAGGCACTCACTTCAACGGCCATTTCTGCGGCGGTACGGGATCCGTCGGCAACTGGAGCACCGCGGACTGGGAGAACGAGATCGACCAGGCTGTGAAGTTCGTCACCGAATGGCGCACGAACAGCGGCTGGCGCGACATCGATCCGCTGCCCTTCGACTACCGCAGGGAACTCGTCGGAGCCCGCACTCCTTGTCTGCTCGGTCAGGAGAAACTGCTGCCGGCGGCCAAGCGGCTGGGCTGGCGCTACGACGCGAGCTCGCCCGGCGGGCGCCAGATGTGGCCCGACAAGAAGCAGGGCATCTGGGATCTGCCGCTGCAGGCGGTGCCGTTCCCCGGCCACTCCTTCGAAGTGCTCTCCATGGACTACAACATGCTCGCCAACCAGTCGAAGAATTCGACCAACGGCATGCCTTCGCGCTATCCGGGCTGGAAGAAGCAGGCAACGGACGCCTATCTCGCGGGATTCAACAGGGCTTACGAGTCCAATCGTGCGCCCTTCTTCATAGGCAACCACTTCGAGCAGTGGAACGGCGGCATCTACATGGACGCCGTGGAGGAAGCGCTCAAGGGTATGGCCGGCAAGAAGGACGTACGGCTGGTGTCCTTCCGTCAGTTCTGCGACTGGCTCGATGTGCAGGACCCTCAGGTGCTCGCCAAGCTGCGTAGCCTCGAAGTCGGCCAAGCGCCGGCCAGTGGTTGGAACGCATTCCTTAAGGCGGCTTGACAACGGCCCCAATCGGGCATGCACGGGGGTGCGGAAGATCCGCGCAGGCGTCGTGCGAAACTTTTCACATGAGTCTGAGCCGTGCCCCCCGCGCCGCCCTGCTGACCGCCCTGGTCGCCGCAGGTGCGCTCACCCTGTCCGCCTGCGGCGACGGTGGAAAGTCCGGTGGCGGCGGCGACACCAACTTCGTCACCAACACCGGTGGCATCTCCACCGTCCCCCAGGGCGAGCGCCAGTCACCCGCCAAGCTCGCGGGCGAAACCCTCGACGGCGAGCGGCTCGACGTCGCCGACCTCAAGGGCAAGGTCGTCGTACTGAACGTCTGGGGATCATGGTGCGGGCCGTGCCGTGCGGAAGCGCGCTATTTCGCGAAGGTCGCCAAGGAGACCGAGCCGCAGGGCGTCGCGTTCGTGGGGATCAATACCCGCGACCCCAAGAAGCAGAAGGCGATCAACTTCGAGAAGGACTACGGCGTCGAGTACCCGAGTCTGTACGACCCGATCGGGAAACTGATCGTGAACGGTTTCCCCAAGGGCACTTTGAACCCGCAGGCCATTCCGACCACGATCGTCCTCGACCGGGACGGGAAGATTGCCGCACGCTCGCTCAAGGCGCTCGACGACAAGGGACTCCGCAAGATGATCGACCCGCTGATCGCGGAGAAGTGATCTCGTGGAGGTTCTGGCCGCAGCGTCCGAAATGAACGACACGGTACTCGGGGGCGCGCTGCTGCTCGCGCTGCCCATCGCCGTGCTCGGCGGACTCGTCTCCTTCTTCTCGCCGTGTGTCCTGCCGCTCGTCCCCGGCTACCTCTCCTATGTGACCGGCATCAGCGGCACCGACCTGGCAGAGGCCCGGCGCGGCCGGATGGTCATCGGAGCCTCCCTCTTCGTCCTCGGCTTCACCGTCGTCTTCGTCTCCGGCGGCGCACTCTTCGGCTACTTCGGCAACACCCTGCTGGGCCACCGGGAGATCCTCTCCAAGATCCTCGGCGTGCTGATGGTCCTGCTCGGAATCTTCTTCATGGGTCTGATGCCCTGGCTCACGCAGCGCGAGTTCCGCTTCCACAAGCGGCCGACGGCGGGCCTGGTCGGTGCCCCGCTCCTGGGCGCGCTGTTCGGCGTGGGCTGGACGCCCTGCTTCGGCCCGACCCTCACCTCGGTCAACATCCTCGCCCTCGACCAGGCGAGCGCGGGCCGCGGGGCCATACTGATGGTCGCGTACTGCCTGGGGCTCGGCCTGCCGTTCATCGCCGCCGCGGTCGCCTTCCGCAAGGCACTCGGAGCCTTCGGCTGGATCAAACGGCACTACACCTGGGTGATGCGGATCGGCGGAATCATGATGATCGCGACCGGTCTGCTGCTGCTCACAGGTGCATGGGACACCCTGGTGCAGGAGATGCAGGGATGGTCCGACGGCTTCACGGTGGGGATCTGAGTTCATGAGCAAGACCGAAGAGCGCGACCTCGGCGAGGCCGGAGCGCAGCTGTCCACCGCCCCCACGGAGAACCCGGCGGACCAGGCGATCGGGGGCCCGACGCTGTCGGTCCTCGGATGGCTGCGCTGGTTCTGGCGGCAGCTCACCTCGATGCGGGTCGCGCTGATCCTCCTGTTCCTGCTGTCGCTGGGCGCCATCCCGGGCTCGCTGATCCCGCAGAACAACGTGGACGAGCTCAAGGTGCAGGCGTTCAAGGAGAAGCACGACGTCCTGACGCCGGTCTACGAGAAGCTGCAGTTCTTCGACGTCTACAGCTCGGTGTGGTTCTCCGCGATCTACATCCTGCTGTTCATCTCGCTCATCGGCTGCATCGTGCCCCGTAGCTGGCAGTTCGTCGGCCAGCTGCGCAGCCGGCCGCCGGGCGCGCCCAAGCGGCTCACCCGCCTCCCCGCCTACACCACCTGGCGCACCGAGAGCGAGCCGGAGCAGGTGCGTGAGGCGGCGCTCGCGATGCTGAAGAAGCGCCGCTTCCGCGCCCACGCGGCAGGCGACGCGGTCGCCGCGGAGAAGGGCTACCTGCGTGAGGCGGGCAACCTGGTCTTCCATGTGTCGCTGATCGTGATGCTGGTGGCGTTCGCCGCGGGCACGCTGTTCAAGTCCGAGGGCGGCAAGCTGATCGTCGAGGGCGACGGCTTCTCCAACACGCTCACCCAGTACGACGACTTCAAGTCCGGGTCGCTGTTCAGTGTCGACGAGCTCGCGCCGTTCAGCTTCAACCTGAACAGCTTCACCGGCACGTACGCGAAGAGCGGCCCGCAGCGCGGCACCCCCCGCACCTACGAGGCGGCCGTGACCTGGTCGAAGGGCGACGGACCCGAACACACGTCGGTCATCGAGGTCAACAAGCCGCTCGAGATCGACGGCACGAAGGTCTATCTGCTGTCGCACGGTTACGCCCCCGTCGTCACCGTCCGCGACGGCAAGGGCAACGTCGTCAGCAGCGAGCCGGTGCCGCTGCTGCCGATCGACTCCAACGTCACCTCGACCGGTGCGATCAAGGTGATGGACGGCTACCGGGACAAGACCGGCAAGAAGAGCCAGCTCGGCTTCCAGGCCTTCTTCGTGCCGACGTTCGCGGGCGCGGGCCAGGGCGACATGTTCTCCCAGTTCCCGGGGCTCGAGTACCCGGTGCTCGCGCTCACGGGCTACCACGGCAGCCTCGGGGTCGACGCCGGCCTGCCGCAGAACGTGTACCAGCTCGACACGAGCAAGATGAAGCAGTTCAAGGGCCCCGACGGCGAGATCCTGAAGCAGCGTCTGCGGCCCGGCGAAACCATGAAGCTGCCCGACGGTGCCGGCTCCATCACCTTCGAGAAGGACGTCAGGGAGTGGGCGAGCTTCCAGATCTCGCAGCAGCCCGGCAACGGCTGGGCGCTGGCCGGCGCGATCGCGGCCATCACCGGTCTGGTCGGCTCGCTGTTCATCCAGCGCCGGCGCATCTGGGTGCGGGCGGTCCGCGGTGAGGACGGCGTGACCGTCATAGAGATGGCCGGTCTCGGCCGAGCTGAGTCGGCGAAGCTCCCCGAGGAGCTGGCGGAGCTCGCCCTGACCCTCCACACACAGGCGCCGACCGCGTCTGAACCCGTAGCACCTGCCGAAGGGGCTGAGAAGTGACTCTCGCCGCCGCAACCAACACGAACCTGGCGGAGATCAGCAACTACCTGATCTATTCGTCGATGGCCGTCTACACGCTGGCCTTCTTCGCGCACATCGCCGAGTGGACGCTCGGCAGCCGCAGCAAGGTGGCCCGTACGGCCGCCGCGCTGACCGCCCCCGCACAGGACGCCGCGGCCGAGGGCCCGAAGGTCCAGGTCAAGAAGGCCGGCGGCGGCACCGCCGTCCTGGAGAGGCCGAAGGTCGTCACCCGCGCCGTGAACGGCGCCCGTGACGTCCCCGACGGCCCCGGCGCGCACGGCGGCACCGAGCAGGGTGACCTGTACGGCCGGATCGCGGTCTCGCTGACCGCGCTCGCCTTCCTGCTGGAGGCGGCCGGAGTCACCGCCCGAGCCCTGTCGGTGCAGCGCGCGCCGTGGGGCAACATGTACGAGTTCTCCACGACCTTCTCGACCGTCGTCGTGGGTGTGTACCTGGCACTCCTCCTCGCGAAGAAGAACGTCCGGTGGGCCGGTCTGCCGCTGGTCACCACCGTGCTGCTCGACCTCGGTATCGCGGTGACCTGGCTCTACACCGAGAGCGATCAGCTGGTCCCCGCCCTGGACTCGTACTGGCTGTGGATCCACGTCTCCACCGCCATCTTCTGCGGCGCGGTCTTCTACCTCGGCGCCGTCGGCACCGTGCTCTACCTCTTCCGCGACTCCTACGAGAGCAAGCTGGGAGCAGGCGGCAAGCCCGGCCGGTTCGCCACCTCGGTCCTGGAACGGCTGCCCGCATCCGCCTCGCTCGACAAGTTCGCGTACCGCGTCAACGCGGCCGTGTTCCCGCTGTGGACGTTCACGATCATCGCGGGCGCGATCTGGGCCGGCGACGCGTGGGGCCGCTACTGGGGCTGGGACGCCAAGGAGGTCTGGTCCTTCATCACCTGGGTCGCCTACGCGGCCTACCTGCACGCCCGCGCGACCGCGGGCTGGAAGGGCCGCAAGGCGGCCTACCTCGCGCTGATCGCCTTCGCCTGCTGGCTGTTCAACTACTACGGCGTGAACATGTTCGTGAACAGCCTGCACTCGTACGCGGGCGTCGAGTGAGGTAGCGCCCGCGCCACCGAAGGGTGACGCTGGATGCATGAGTGACGTGATCCCCAAGGGCACCACCGAATCCCGGGACGACGGCACCCACCTGCTGCGGTACGAGCTGTACCTGCCGCATCCGGTGATCCGGTTGTGGGCCGCCGTCGCCACGCCCGAGGGCCTGCCGACCTGGCTCTGCGCCGCCGACGTTCTCGAACCGAGAGTCGGCGGCGCGGTCACGCTGCGCTGGCTCAACGCGGACGCGGAAGGCCGTCACACGGTCGCCGAAGGCCATGTCACCGCATGGGACGCGGAGCGCGTCGCCGAGTACACGGTCTCCGTCCACGGCCGGATCCGCTTCCACCTCGAGCCGCACGGCGACAACGGCACCGTGCTCCGCTTCACTAACGAACTCCGGTGCGACGACGAGGTGCTCCTCGACTGCCTGGCCGGCTGGCACAACCACTTCGAGCTGCTCGTGGACGCCCTGGAGGGACGGCCCGTGACCGACTGGGAGACCTGGACACCGACCCGCTGGCAGCAGCTGCGGGACTCGTACGCCGCGTAGCCCCGACAGCTCAGGCGCCGATGTCCTCGTGCCACAGGCCGGGCCTGGCCGCGACGAAGTCACGCATCATCGCCCTGCACCCGGCGTCGTACAGCAGCACGATCTCGACGCCGTGCTCGGCCAGCCAGTCGTGGCCGCCGTGGAACGTCTCCGCCTCCCCGACCACCACCCGCGAGATGCCGAACTGCCGCACCAGACCGCTGCAGTACCAGCACGGCGAGAGCGTCGTCACCATCGTCGTGCCCCGGTAGGAGCGCTGCCGTCCGGCCGCCCGGAAGGCAGCCGTCTCCGCGTGCACCGACGGATCGCCGTCCTGGACGCGGCGGTTGCGGCCCCGGCCCAGCAGCGTGCCGTCCGCGCCGTACAGGGCCGCCCCCACGGGGATCCCGCCCTCCGCGAGCCCGGCACGCGCCTCCGCCACGGCCGTCGCCAGCCACGCCTCGTACTCGCCGTGCGTCATGCGCTTCCTCTCCGCCCGCGGCGCCCATCGGATCCGCCGATGGGCCCATCGGCAGGACGCCCCACTGGCTCGTGGACCGCTCCCGCCTCCCGCTCGTAGCTTCACAGACATGACATCTCAGACCACGCAGGCCACTGCGGACTCCACCAAGCGTGGCACCGTCGAACTCACCCTCGCCATGGTGCTCTCCGGCACCCTCGGCATCTTCGTCGTCGAGTCGGGCGCCTCCCCGTTCAACGTCGTCTTCTTCCGCTGCCTGTTCGGCGCGCTCGCGCTCGGCACCTACAGCCTGGTGCGCGATTCTTCACCGACCACAACTTCACCGGGCGCGGCTCGATGATCCTGCGGGCGTACGGCAGCAGCCGCTCGCCCGCCTCCGTCAGCCGGATACGGCTGCCGAGCCGGTCGAACAGCTCGGTTCCCAGCGAGCTTTCCAGGGAACGGATCTGGCTGGTGACGCTGGACTGCGCCTACTTCAACTCGGCCGCCGCCTGCGTGAAGCTGAGGAACGACGCGACTTTCTCGAAGGCGACCAGTAGCCGGATCTCCACGTCAGGACTTCGGCCCGTCGGGGTCGTCGCCGTCCACGGGACCGCTGTCCGGACCCGCGTCCCGCTCCTTGTCCCGCTTCTTGTCTGGCTCCTTGTCCCGCTTCTCGTCACGCAGCGAGTTGAGGAAGTCGGGGTTGTCGTCGGGGGCGACCCAGCCACTGCGGGCGGTCGAAGTGTTCTGGGCCTGCCGGTCCTTGCCCGCGATCAGCCAGGAGATCGAGCCCACCAACGGGAAGAGCAGCACGAGGATCGCCCACAGCGGCTTGGGGATGTACCTGATGTGCTTCTCGTCCGTGGAGATGCAGTCGATGAAGGCGTACACGCTGAGCGCCAGCGGCACCAGGAACAGCAGCAACCGTGGCATGGCCGACCCCCTGGGAAGAGCTCGGGGCCGCGCTGGTCGGGCCCCGTGACAGCCCCAGCCTAGTGCGTACCGGATACTGGACCCCATGGCTTACGACGATCTTCGCTCGCTGCTCCGGGCGCTGGAGCGCGAGGGCGACCTCAAGCGCATCAAGGCCGAAGTCGACCCGTATCTCGAGGTCGGGGAGATCGTCGACCGAGTGAACAAGGCCGGTGGTCCGGCGCTGCTCTTCGAGAACGTGCGCGGTTCCGCGATGCCTCTCGCGATGAACGTCTTCGGTACCGACCGCAGGCTGCTCAAGGCCCTGGGCCTCAAGTCCTACGCGGAGATCAGCGACAAGATCGGCGGGCTGCTCAAGCCGGAGCTGCCGCACGGTTTCGTCGGTGTGCGCGAGGCGTTCGGCAAGCTCGGCTCGATGGTTCACGTCCCGCCGAAGAAGGTGAAGGACGCACCGGTGCAGGAGGTCGTCCTCACCGGCGACGACGTCGACCTGGACGCCCTGCCCGCGCTGTTCACGTGGCCCGAGGACGGCGGCTCGTTCTTCAACCTGGGGCTCACACACACCAAGGACCCCGAGTCGGGCGTGCGCAACCTCGGCCTCTACCGGCTGCAGCGTCACGACAGGCGCACCATCGGCATGCACTGGCAGATCCACAAGGACAGCCGCAACCACTACCAGGTGGCCGCCAGGCGCGGTGAGCGGCTGCCGGTCGCGATCGCCTTCGGCTGCCCGCCGGCCGTGACGTACGCCTCGACCGCGCCCCTGCCCGGCGACATCGACGAGTACCTGTTCGCGGGCTTCGTCGCCGGCAAGCGGATCGAGATGGTCGACTGCAGGACCGTGCCGCTGCAGGTCCCCGCGAACGCGGAGGTCGTCCTGGAGGGCTGGCTGGAGCCGGGGGAGATGCTGCCCGAGGGTCCCTTCGGAGACCACACCGGCTTCTACACGCCGCAGGAGCCGTTCCCGGCGCTGACCATCGACTGCGTCACGATGCGCAAGCGGCCTCTTCTGCAGTCGATCGTGGTGGGCCGGCCGCCGACCGAGGACGGTCCGCTGGGGCGGGCGACGGAGAGGTTCTTCCTCCCATTGCTCAAGATCATTGTCCCGGACATCGTGGACTACCACCTGCCCGAGTCGGGCGGTTTCCACAACTGCGCGATCGTCTCGATCGACAAGAAGTACCCGAAGCACGCGCAGAAGGTGATGCACGCCATCTGGGGCGCGCACATGATGTCGCTGACCAAGCTGATCGTGGTCGTCGACTCCGACTGCGACGTCCACGACCTGCACGAGGTCTCCTGGCGCGCACTCGGCAACACCGACTACGCGAGGGACCTCACCGTCGTCGAAGGACCGGTCGACCACCTCGACCACGCCTCCTACCAGCAGTTCTGGGGCGGCAAGGCGGGTATCGACGCCACCAGGAAACTCCCCGAGGAGGGGTACACCCGGGACGGTGGCTGGCCGGACATGGTCGAGTCGGACCCGGACACGGCGGCCTTGGTGGACCGCCGCTGGAAGGAGTACGGGCTGTGAGCCCGGCCGTGGGCGGCCCCGCCCTGTTCATCGGCACCGACACCGACTACGTCGCCCTCGTGCGCCCCGAACTCGATCCGGCCGATCCGGGCGTCCGGCTGGCCGCCGAAGAGGCGGGCATCGCGCCCGAGGAGTTCGCGGGCGCCGGCGACACCTGGGCGGTCCTCTTCGAGCGAGCCGGCAGGGGCGACGGCTTCGAGCTGCCCGGCGTGCGCGACGTGGAGCCCGCCGGCTTCGCGGAGCGGCTGCGCGCCGAGCTCGCCGCCGCGTCCGGGCCGTTCACCGTCGACGGCGGCGCCGTGCTGCGTCTGGACGCCTCCCCGGCCGGTGAGGAGATGTACGCCTTCACGGCGCACCTCACCCCGCCCGACGACGCGGCGACACCGCTCACCGTTGAGACGGGTCCGCTGCCCGTCGCCGGGCTGCTGGCCGACCTCGACGCGTTCCTCGGGAGCCTTTCATGATGACGACCGCCGACGGGGTCGTCGGTTCGGAACCCGCCCCGCAGCCGACGGGGAAGGTGAAGGCCTTCCTGCGGCTGGTGATGATCGAGCACTCGGTCTTCGCGCTGCCCTTCGCCTACATCGCCGCGCTCACCGCGATGTTCCAGCTGGACGGGACCGTCCACTGGGGCGAGCTGCTGCTCGTCACCGTCGCGATGGTGGGGCTGCGGACCTTCGCGATGGCCTGCAACCGGATCATCGACCGCGAGATCGACGCCCGTAATCCGCGCACGGCCGGACGGGAGCTGGTCACCGGCGCGCTGTCCGTGCGCTCGGCGTGGACGGGCGCGCTCGTCGCACTCGTCGTCTTCCTCGGAGCGGCGGCGCTGCTCAATCCGCTGTGTCTGGCGCTGGCGCCGGTCGCGGTGGTGCCGATGGTGGTCTATCCGTACGGCAAGCGGTTCACCGACTTCCCGCACGCCATCCTCGGCCTCGCCCAGGCCATGGGCCCGGTCGGCGCGTGGATCGCGGTCACCGGGGCATGGTCGTGGGACGCGGTGATCCTGGGGCTTGCGGTCGGCGTGTGGATCGGCGGCTTCGACCTGATCTTCGCCTGCCAGGACGTCCAGGCGGACCGGGCCCACGGCGTCATGTCGGTCCCGGCCCGCTTCGGCATCCCGGCGGCGCTCCACGGGGCCCGGGCCTCGCACGTCGTGACGACGGCCCTGCTGGTCTGGTACGCGCTGGCGACGGACGCGGGGGTGCTGTTCTGGGCGGGGCTGGTGATCGTGGCGGCGGCGTTCCTCTACGAGCACACGATCGTGCGCCCGCACGATCTGTCCCGTCTGAACAGGGCGTTCTTCACGACGAACGGCTTCATCGGGATCTCGCTGTTCGTCTGCGCGCTGGCCGATCTCGTCGTGCGGGGCCTGAGGGTCTAGTGCTGTGACCGGAAAGGGTTCACCGGCTCGCGACGCCCGGCACGGCACCTCGCTGCGTTGTCGCATCACCCAAGTACATCCAGTACGCGG
>NZ_JBVHTA010000031.1:0-92236 GCF_055566095.1 Streptomyces sp. NPDC027962 | reverse complement strand
CTCACGTCAGGGCAGACAGAAGCACCCCCGGCGCGCGCCACGGGATTTACCACGCCCACGGCGCGCGCCGAAGGCGCGCTGCGCTGCTGACCTGCCGATTCTCGGAGTGTGCGTTATGGGAGTTAGGTGCGATATCTTGACGCATATTCGACGCACGTGACGCACGTGACGCACGTTTGACGCACGAGCGAGCGGCTCAGATTCTGACGGGCAGTCACCTGTGATTGGTGACCGCCCGGCGGAGCTCTCAGTCGTGTGGCGGTGGGCATCTTGAAGAGGGCGGGGGACCGGCTGCCGAGCCGTTGGCTGACCCCGCCCAACTTGGCTCTCGGTGGTGACGTTCCGTGACGCTGGGCGGGCCGTCCTGTGGGTGACGTGTTCAGGGGCCGTAGGGGCTCCAGTGCCCGAGGGAGGGCTTCAGGTCGTCGGCTCGCGGCTCGGGGATGTTGGGCAACCGGGGTGGAGTTTCCAGGGGGTCGAGAGGCTCCACGGTGGCCGCGGCCCAGCTGATCCATGCTTCGGCTTCGGTTCTGGCCTTCCCCGGCGGCATGGCCTCGACTCGCGTGCGCACGGCGCTCACGTATTCGGTCAGTCGGGTGGCGTGGCGCCATGCCGCTTCCTGGGCTTCGAGGTGCCTGACGCGGTACGCCTCCGCGTACCGGAGGCGGGCCTCTTCCATGGCAGCTTCCCAGCGGATGCGCTTCTGGCGTGCCGCTTCGATCTCGTCGAGACGTCTGCGTTCTGCGGCTTCGCCGCGGAGGGTGACCTCCTGTGCGATCTCGGCGAGCTGCTCTTCGAGGGAGCGTCCGGGAGTGTCGGCCCATTCGCTCGCCCGGTGCGGTTGGCCGCCGCTGAGGACGAAGCGGAGACGCTCGGATGGGGTGTAGTCGAAGCGGGGGATCCTGGCCCAGGAGTCCTTCTTGGCCTCGGCGAGTTCCTTGTCGGTGGCGACGTGCTCGGTCCGGTCCTGCTCCTGGAGGACGAGGAACCCCACGGTCTGGCCCTGTGCGGTGATGGTGAAGTGGGGATTTGCCCTGCGGCGGCGATGGGATGGGGGTGCGAAGCCAGTCTGTCCTGCCGAACCGGAGTGTCCTTCGTTCTCGGCGGCGGCGATCAGTGCCTGGATGAGCCGGAGAGTACGTCCTTGGACGGGCTTGGTCAGGCCCAGCGGCTGAGGTTCGTTCTGCATGGCCCGGACCACGGGGAGCGGCCGCACGAGCCGCGAGGGCACGGGGACGGGTTCGAGGACGGCAAGGCGCCAGGCGGGGATGTCGACGAGCTTGATCTCGTACCCGCCACGGCACCAACCCCCGTAAAGCTCCTTCGTCTCCGGAATCCTTCCGGATCTGCGTGCCGCGGCGATCCGGGACGGCCAGTTCACGGAGTCGGGACCGCTGCCGCTCTTGACGATCCGGCCGCCTGCCTCCGCGAGCTCTTGCAGCAGCTGCTCCGTGAACGTCACGCGAGGCTGTGGGGGAGGGCTTGGCTTTCGCACGGAGGCCGGTGTTTCCTGCGCGCGGGTGGACGGGGGTTGTGGAGTGGCGGCCTGGGTTTTCTGTGGGCGCGAACCGCGGGGAGGGTACGTGCCGTGCGCCAGATAGTGCTGGCCGGCGCTTGTCAGTGCGACGTTCCACTGCCCGCCCTTCCGGGAGATCGTGACCAGGCTCCGGTTCTGCAGTGCCTGGCAGGTGGTCTTGTAGGAGCTGGTCTCCCAGACGTCGGCAGGGCACCCGGCTCCCACCCACTGCAACACCGAGAGCTGCCGCTCATTGACCCGCCGTTTCAATGGCCCGCCTTCGACTCGAGGTTGACGTACCACGGCGGCATGTTGTCAGTTCCGTTTGTCAGCGACGGGTGGTTCGAAACAATTCGCTCGAACGAGCGGGGGCTGACGTGGACCGTGTCTACGCGGCGATGGCGGGCAACGCCGACCGGTGCGCGGTGGGGTATTTGCCGAAGGGAGCGATGAGCTGCCATTGTGCGGGCGAACTGGGTGCCCGTGCGGGCGGCGATCTTCGCCGTCACCGGCAGCTCGGCCTCCGTGAGCTGCTGGCGAGTCAGCCCGGTGGCTGCGGTCGGGGCTTTCAGCCACTGAGCTTCGCGCGCAAGCGTTCGTTCTCCTTCTCCAGGGTCTTAACGCGTCGTTCGAGGTCGGCTCGTGTCGGCTTCTTCGGGGGCGGCGGAGGTGGAGGTTCTGTTGCTTCCGGTGGCTCGCAACGCAGTCCGATGGGTTCGAAGGCCACGATTGTTTGCCGGTCTTCCCCGCACTCAGAGCATCGCCTGCCGTATGACCCGGCGGAGAGGGGGTCGGTGTACGTGTAGTGCGCCTCGGTCTCGATGATGTGGCCGCAGTACAGCCGGACACGCCATCGCATGATCTCGTGGTCTGCCTTCTTGAAGGACTGCATCAGCTTCGCGACATCCTCGAACGCCTGGCGGCGACGCTCCGCCCTCGCCGGGTCCGCCCGGCATTTGGCGTTGTCCTCCTCGACCTGACGCCGAACCGACTCGCTGATCTCCTCGCTCTGCTTCTGACGGCGATGGTCCCTGCGGGTGAGTTCATACTCCTCCAACGGAACGCCGCTGCTCCGGTATTCGACTTCGCGCATGACGGCCAGCGTAGAAGCGGTGTCCACGCGGCCGTGGAGAAGAACGGTCTTGTCAACCAACTTGCGGATTCTGCCCATGAGTGACCGCAGGGGGCGTACTGGCCCCCGGGGGCCTCCGTAAAGCCGTGGATGGTTGATCGGATTCGCGGTCACAGGAGTCGCTGCAGGCTGTGTCGCGTACGCTCCGAGGCAGCCGCATATGCCCGTATGGTGCGGCGGCGGGCGGCTGCGGCGAGGGTGTTGGGGGCGGGGTTGTGGCTGGTGTGCTGGATGCGGGTAATCAGGGCACCCAGCCACCCGCCAGAGCCGAGGGCAAAATGGGTGACGAGGTTCCTTGCCAACGGCGCACCCATCTAGATCGGCACTCGGCCAGACTCCAGCTCACTCGCGCCCGCGACGGCGCGAGCCGCTCTGAAGTGAGCCATCGACGAAGGGCAGCCGGTGCGGCGGCAAACTTGGCTGCCTGTCAAAGCCGGTCACGGGTAAACGGGGAGTCAACTCTTCGTCAGTCCGTCCAGGCCACGTTGAGCACCGGTTCGGACGAAGCCTTCCGGGACTGATCGGGCCGTGCCGTTGTGCCGGGATCAGTGGGACGGTTGCGCAACACCGTTCCGGACGGAGGTCTGACTCATGACACCTTTGACCGAAGTGTCTTGTCACGGACTTGTCGACTGCCGTTGCGGGATGGTGCCTGCTGTCACCGAGCCACAGGGCGTGTCCCAATAGGGGCCTTGCCATCAATCAGGCGCCATCACGGTTCAGACCGCCCGACCAGGCCGGTGCCAGCCACCCAGCACGTCACCATGCGGGAGGCGGACCACCATGACACCCAGACAGCGCAGCACCCACTCCACCAGCACAGGCCCGCCCGCTTGGGGCGAGGTCGTCCTGGGGGTGGACACGCACGGCGAGGTCCATGTCGCCGCCGTTCTCTGCCCACTGGGTCAGATCCTGGGTACGAAGTTTTTTCCGGCCACGGCGGTCGGATACCGTTGGCTGCTCGCCTGGGCCCGCAAGTTGGGGACGGTGCGCCGGGCCGGTGTGGAGGGTACCGGCACCTTCGGCGCGGGCCTGTCCCGCTACCTGCTGGCGCAGCACGTTCAGGTGTTCGAGGTGAACCGGCCCGACCGCTCGGCCCGTCGTCTGCTCGGGAAGTCGGACCCGCTCGATGCGCAGGCTGCTGCGCGGGCCGTGCTGAGTGGTCGCGCCCGGGCGCGGGCCAAAACCGGCGACGGTCCGGTGCAGAGCGCCCGGATGTTCAAAATCGCCAAGGACTCCGCGGTCAAGGCCCGTACCCAGGCGATCAACCAGCTCAAGGCCGTCCTGGTCGTAGCCGACCCGGCTCTGCGGGAGCGGCTGTCCGACCTGGGTAACCGCGAGCTGTTCCGCACCTGCGCGTGCCTCAGCCCGCGCGACGGCGAGGGCGACGAGGATGCCGTCGCCCAGGCCACTCGCATCACCCTGAGGCTGCTGGCCGAGCGTATCGAGCAGCTCACGGGGCAGATCGATGAGCTGAATCAGCGACTGACCGGGCTCGTCGAACGCCATGCCCCGCAGCTGCTCGCGCCGATTGGTATCGGCCCGGACTCCGCTATCACGCTCCTGATCACCATGGGCGACAACCCTGAGCGGCTGAGCACTGAGGCGTCCTTCGCCGCCTTGTGCGGGGTCAGTCCCATCGAGTACTCCTCGGGCCGGCAGAGCTCGCGTCGCCTCAACCATGGCGGCGACCGGCAGGCGAATGCCGCTCTGCACCGCATCGTGTTCACCCGGCTGCGCCACGACCCGCGTACCCAGGCGTACTACGAGCGCCGCACCCAGGAGGGCAAAACCCGTCGTGAGATCATCCGTTGCCTCAAGCGATATGCCGCCCGCGAGGTCTTCAACCTGGTCCGGACGGTCTCCACCGACCCCCCGTAATAGGGGCGTCCGTGACAGATGAGAGGGTCGGACGGGTGAGCGAGACACCACCGAAAACGCTGCAATACCGCTGTGACGGGCCAGAAGACGCCCCTGTTCTGATCCTGGGTCCGTCACTGGGCACCACATGGCACATGTGGGACCGGCAGATCGCGGAGCTGTCCGAGCGCTGGCGGGTGATCCGGTTCGACCTGCCCGGCCACGGCGGCGCCCCCGCGCACCCCGCCACCTCCGTCACCGACCTCGCAGAGCGGCTGCTCGCCACCCTGGACCAGCTGGGGGTGCAGCGGTTCGGCTACGCGGGCTGCTCCATCGGCGGCGCGGTCGGCATCGAGCTGGCGCTGCGCCATCCGCACCGCGTGGCGACGCTGGCACTGGTCGCGGCGTCTCCGCGGTTCGGCACGGCTGACGAGTTCCGCCAGCGCGGTGTGGTCGTCCGCACCAACGGCCTGGACCCGATGGCGCGCAGCGCGCCCGAGCGCTGGTTCACCCAGGCCTTCGCCGCAGCCCAGCCGGCGATCGTCGAGTGGGCCGTCCAGATGGTCCGCAACACCGACCCCGGCTGCTACATCGCCGCCTGCGAGGCGCTCGCGGCCTTCGACGTCCGCGCCGAACTGGGCAGGGTCAGCGTCCCCACACTCGTCCTGGTGGGCTCGGAGGACCAGGTCACCGGCCCCGCGGAGGCCCGGACGATGGTCGCGGGGATACCGGACGCCCGGCTCGCGCTCGTGCCCGGCGCCTCCCATCTCGCCCCCGTCGAGCAGCCCGCCGCCGTCACGGATCTGCTCGCCCACCACTTCGCCACCGCCTGGCACGACACCCTCACGGCCTTCCCCGCCCCGCCCGCGCCCGTCATCTCCGCTCCCGTCGCCCCCGTGGCGGAGATCGCCCCCGCCTCGCCCGAGCAGCCGCAGGCCCACCACTCCGGCAGGACCGACCCGTACCAGGCGGGGATGAAGGTGCGCCGCGAGGTGCTCGGCGACGCGCACGTCGACGCGGTCATGGCCGATGACGACGACTTCACCGGCGACTTCCAGGAGCTGATCACCCGATACGCCTGGGGCGAGGTGTGGACCCGCGAGGGCCTCGACCGGCGCACCCGCAGCTGTGTGACGCTGACCGCCCTGGTCGCCGGCGGGCACCTGGAAGAGCTGGCCCTCCACACCAGGGCCGCGCTGCGCAATGGCCTGACCCCCGCGGAGATCCGCGAGGTACTGATCCACACGGCCGTGTACTGCGGCGTTCCGGCGGCGAACTCCGCGTTCAAGGTCGCGCAGGCTGTGATTCAGGAGGAGACGACACCGCGGGCATAGCAGGATGGGGGCATGAGGCTCACCAAGAAGACCCATGCCTGCGTGCAGCTCCAGAAGGACGGTCGGCGGCTGGTCGTCGACCCGGGCGGCTTCAGCGAGCAGGATGCCGCCGCGGGCGCCGACGTGCTCCTCGTCACCCATGAACACCCCGACCACTTCGACGAGGGCCGCCTGCGGGCGGCCCTGGAGACGAATCCGGCGGCCGCGCTGTGGACGCTGCGCAGCGTCGCGGACCGGCTCTCCGCGGCGTTTCCCGGCCGTGTCCACACGGTGGGGCACGGCGACTCGTTCACCGCGGCCGGCTTCGACGTGCAGGTGCACGGTGAGCTCCACGCGGTGATCCACCCGGACATCCCGCGGATCACCAACGTCGGCTTCCTCGTGGACGGATCCGTCTTCCACCCCGGCGACGCGCTCACCGTCCCCGACCACCCCGTCGACACGCTGATGCTGCCCGTGCACGCCCCGTGGAACAAGATCTCCGAGGTAATCGACTACGTGCGCGAGGTGCGGCCGCGGCGCGCCATCGACGTCCACGACGCCCTGCTCACGGACCTCGCCCGGCCGATCTACGACCGCCAGATCGGCGAGCTCGGCGGCGCGGAACACGGCCGGCTGACCCCTGGGGAGTCGCAGGACGTGTAAGGACGCGGCGGGCCAGGGGACTGTCGTACCTCGCCGTTAGGCTTTGAGCCATGCGTATCGCCACGTGGAACGTCAACTCGATCACCGCCCGGCTGCCCCGGCTGCTGGCCTGGCTGGAGAGCAGCGGCACCGATGTGCTGTGCGTCCAGGAGACCAAGTGCACCGAGGAGCAGTTCCCCGCCGACCAGCTGCGCGAGCTCGGCTACGAGTCCGCGGTCCACGCCACCGGCAGGTGGAACGGCGTGGCGCTGATCTCCCGGGTCGGCCTCGAGGACGTCGTCCGCGGTCTGCCCGGCGCCCCGGAGTACGAGGGCCTGCAGGAGCCGCGGGCGATCGCCGCGACCTGCGGCCCGGTCCGCCTCTGGTCGGTCTACGTGCCGAACGGCCGGGAGGTCGCCCATGACCACTACGGCTACAAGCTGCGCTGGCTGGAAGCCCTGTCCGTCGCGGTGACCGAGGACGCCGCGGGCGGGCGTCCGTTCGCCGTGCTCGGCGACTTCAACATCGCGCCGAGTGACGACGACGTGTGGGACCCGTCCTTCTTCGAGGGCATGACCCATGTGACGCCGCCGGAGCGGGCGGCGCTGGAGGAGCTGCGCAAGCGGGGCCTGTCCGATGTCGTGCCGCGCCCGCTGAAGTACGAGCACCCGTTCACGTACTGGGACTACCGTCAGCTGTGCTTCCCCAAGAACCGCGGCATGCGGATCGACCTCGTCTACGGCAACGAGCCCTTCGCGAAGGCGGTCAAGGACGGTTATGTGGACCGCGAGGAGCGCAAGGGAAAGGGCGCGTCGGACCATGCACCGGTTGTTGTCGATCTGGACACGTGAGGTTGGTTGACGCGCGCCCAGTGGTGCGCCCGGGCGCCGGGATGCGAGTCTTTGCAGTATGAACATCCCTTTCTTGGACCACTGGCTGGGGCGCCACAGCGACGAACGGGACAAGGGCAAGCCGGCCGCCGCCGAACATGATCCGGAGCGAGCGGCGGCCATCACCGAGCTGCTGTCCGAATGCGAGCTGCTGCGTGCCCGGGCCGGTCAGTCGGGGCTCGAACTGGACGATTCTCCCGGCTCCTTGGCGGCGCTGGATCAGCTGCCGCCGCGCTGGCGCGACGATCCGGAGGAGCTGCCGTGGCTGGGGAACGACGCGGGTCTCTACCTCGGCACCGTGATCGTTCGCACGGTGCCCGGTGCGGCGTGGCACATCTGGCCGGGCGGCCACCCTGTGGTGCGGCTCGCCTCCGGCCGGGAGATCAGCGTGGTCGAAGCAGGGGTGGAATGGGCGTTCAACGGAGCGCCCCAGCTGTCGCAGGTCTACGGCGAGGCGGCGGAAGCCTGACCGTCCTCGCAAGCCCGCCCGTATTCCGTGTTCATGAGGTTCTATATTAATACGGCTTATGCCCTACTTATGCGTGTCGGGTGTAAGTCCCTTGGAGCGCTGGATAGTTTGCGCTGACCTCGACACACAGCTGAGAGTGGGTAGGGCAGCGTATGGCCGTCGATCCGTTGATCGAGCTGCGTGATGTCAACAAGCACTTCGGGCAGTTACACGTTCTCCGGGACGTCAACCTCACCGTCGGCCGTGGGGAGGTGGTTGTGGTCATCGGACCGTCCGGCTCGGGAAAATCGACGCTGTGCCGGGCCATCAACAGGCTCGAGACCATCGAGTCGGGCCGCATCACCGTCGACGGGCAGCCGCTCCCGGAAGAGGGCAAGGCCCTCGCGAAGCTCCGCGCCGACGTCGGCATGGTCTTCCAGTCGTTCAATCTCTTCGCGCACAAGACCGTGCTGGCGAACGTCTCCCTCGGTCCGGTCAAGGTCCGCGGGCGCAAGAAGGAAGACGCCGAGCGCCGCTCGCGTGAACTGCTCGAGCGCGTCGGGCTCGCCGATCAGGCGGACAAGTTCCCCGCCCAGCTCTCCGGCGGCCAGCAGCAGCGCGTGGCCATCGCCCGCGCCCTGGCCATGGACCCCAAGGTCATGCTCTTCGACGAGCCGACCTCTGCCCTCGACCCCGAGATGATCAACGAGGTGCTGGAGGTGATGCAGCAACTCGCCCAGGAGGGAATGACCATGGTCGTCGTCACCCATGAGATGGGCTTCGCCCGCTCCGCCGCCAATCGCGTCGTCTTCATGGCCGACGGCCGCATCATCGAGGACCGCACGCCCGAAGCCTTCTTCACCGACCCTCGGACCGACCGGGCCAAGGACTTCCTCTCCAAGATCCTCAAGCACTGACTGCCCCCGAGCACTGACTGCCGTGGGTTCCCCCTGGCCCGACGGGCGGGAGCGGGAGGCGGCAGAGGTTCATGGAGCACCACCCGCTCCCCTGTGTGAGGCAGGGGACCCCAGCCGGCAGCAGCCGGTGATCACTCCTGGCGCAGCGGGACCGACAGATACGAGGGGTCGGCCGCGGGCGAGGAGAAGGTCAGCTGCGCGCCGGCCGGGTTGTGCTCGATGTAGAGCGGGTCGACTGTGTCGACGACCACGGCGAGACGGTGGCCGGCCGGTACGTCGTAGGCGGTGGAGAACAACTCCAGGTCCACGGCGAACGGCTGACCGGGCGTCTTGCCGTGGAAGGTGTACGGCGCGCCTGCGACCAGCTTGCCGAGGCCGAGCGGGCCCACGTCGTAGAGATGGGCGACGAGGGTGCCGCTCTCCTTGGTGCTCGTGACCGTGGTGTGCAGCTTCGCCGTGCCCCGGACCTGCTGGGTGCTGCCGTAGCGCTGCGACTGCCACACGGCAGCGAACGAGCGCGGCAGCAGCGGGATCGACGCCATGGGCGGCAGCTTGACGAACTGGTCGAGCATGCTGGACAGGAAGATGACCCCGCCGTTCGCCCCGGAGTCGATGTTGGCGCGGATCCGCGGCGACCCGCCCAGCTCGATCTTCCGCCGGTCGGCGCCCACCGACTTCCAGTCGGGGTAGGTCTCGTACCCGCCGGTGGAGCGGGTCTTGATGCGTACGGGCTGCTCGCGGTCGACTCCGTTGTCGACGCCCTTGAGGTGGTGGTCGAACCAGCGGTGGGCGCTGGTCCAGGTGTCGTTGGGCAGGCCGAGCAGGCCGGCGGCCTCCGCGGTGGCGTGGTCGCCCGGGCGGAACTCGAGGCGCTTGGGGACGCTGAGCCGCTCGTAGAAGTCGGCGTACTGGTTGGGCGGGAAGAGCGAGTCGCCCCATGCGTTGCCCAGCATGATCGCGGCGCCGTTGGCGTTGATCTCGTCGAGATGTGCTGCGGGGGAGCGCCGGCGTCCCCACGCGATCATGTCCTGCTCCCTGGCCAGGTTGGAGGTCAGGAAGTCGGACATGACCTGCTGGAGTTCGGCGCTCGGGCGGCCGGTGAGATAGCCGGTGCCGCTGAGCAGGGCGGCGGCCTGGAGGTGCTGGGTGCGGCCGCTGTAGATGGAGTCGATGAGGTCGGCCCAGCCGCTGAGCGCGGCGACGGCCTTGATGCGCTTGTCCTTCGCGGAGGCGAGCAGGCTGATGCCCGCGCCGTAGGAGACGCCCGCCATGCCGACTCTGTCCGGATCGGCCGGCGTGTTGGCCAGCGCCCAGTCGATGACCTTGGACGCGTCGGCGATGTCGGGTGGCCCGGCGGTCTCGATCTCGCCGCCGGACTGCCAGAAGCCGCGGGAGTTGTAACTCACCACCACATAGCCCGAGTCGGCGAGCCTCCTCGCTTGGGCAAGGTACTCGACCTGCGGCGTCGCCCAGCTGGTGGGGAGCACGATGACCGGATAGGCCCGATGGCCGTCCCGGTCCGCGGGCGTGGCGACGTTGGCCTTGAGCACCGTTCCGCCGTCGCCCTCGATGTCGACGAAGCGGATGCCGGGGGAGGCGGTGGCGCTGTCCTGCTGGGTCAGGGCCGGGGCGGCGGGGGCTGCGGCGGTGGTGGAACCGGCGAGCAGCGCGGCGGAGGCCGTACCGATGGCAGTGGTGCGCAGAGCCTTGCGAGGAAGTCCCACGGGTCACTCCTGACTCATCTGTCCCTACGAAGTGACCCGACGGTAATGGGGAGGTGCTACTGGAGGTAACTCCCCAGTAAGTTACGCCAGCGTAACAATTATTGGACGTCGTGTCAGTGGGGTGCGCGCCGAGAAAGGGCCCCAAGTGACTGCTCCTGAGCGGGTGTGCCGGTGGCCGGAAATCGCCTCGTCCGGTACGCCGTCCGGGGACCTGCCCGAGAAGCCGCGGACCAGCACTGTTGTGGTGTTCCGCAAGAGCCGCCGAACGGGAGGCGCCGTGGTCCCCTTCCCGCTGCCCCACTCCCTGCACGGCTCCGGCCCGCACGGCGTGCTCGCCGTCCACGGCTGGTTCGCCGACCGCTCCGCCTACGACAGCCTTCTCCCCGACATCGACCGGCGCAGCTTCACCTACGTCCTCCCCGACCTGCGGGTTATGGCGAGGCGCGGGACGCGCAGGGCGCGTACACGACCTCCGAGGGCGCCGCCGACCTGCTCGCTCTCGCCGACCGGCTCGGCTGGCAGACGTTCGAAGCCGCCGGGGGCGGCGCTGCGGACGACTTCATCAACGGGATCAAGTCGCTGCCGCTGACCACCGTATGAGGGCCGGGGGTCAGGACGCCGCCCGGTGGGAGGTGCGGGCCGCCACAGGCGCGGGCGCCTGCGCGGCCCGCGTCACGTCGGCGACCAGCTCGACCACGTCGGGGCCGTACGCCTGCGAGTTGATCACCTTGAGCAGCAGACAGAACGAGCCGTTGCCGTGCTTGCGGGCGAGCTTCACATGGTGGCGGGCCAGATAGCGACCGGCCGCCTGGTTGGTTATCGCACGCTGGCCGCAGAACAGGAACACCGGCCGCGAGTCCTGCCCGGCGGTCAGCCGCGCCAGCAGCACGTACTCGGACGAACCCGGCTCCATGCGGTACCGCTCGGAGCCGATCTGGAACGAGACCTGGTCCGGCCCCGGTTCGGCATCGAGGTTCACCTTCACGCCCGGCAGCATGCTGCTCAGATGCGCTGCCATACGGCGGTTCGACCCGGGGCCGCCCACGCAGAACTCGGTGCGCTCACCGAAGCCCTGCTGCGCCGTGTCGTGCCAGACGATCTGGGCCTTCGCCCCGCAGTCCTTGATGAGCGCTGCCAGCTCCAGCAGCGCGAAGACGTCGAAGCGGTGCACCGAACCGTCGCGCCCCGCCTCACGGTTGACGACGAGCAGGGACTCGGAGTTCGGCGGCAGCCCGAAGAACGCCTGCTTGCGCCGCAGCCGGCGCCGCCACAAGTAGGTGCGGGCGAGCCAGCCGAGCGCGGCACTGATCCCCGCTGCCACCACCCCGAGCACGATGTTGCGTACGTCGTCAGTCATGGGCGCGCATGTTAGCGGTGCTGCGCACCGTTGTTCGAGCCGGTCCTGTCCGTGGGGCCCGAGGAAAGTTACGCTGCGGCGACACCGGCTGACTGGAGGTACGAATGCGTCGCTCCACCGCACGGAATGCATCGGTCGTGGCCCTTGCCGCGGCCGTCGTCTCGATCGGTGCGGCAGCCCCGCCCACGCATCACTCCCCGCCGACCGCGCCCCCCGCCAAGTCGCCCGTCGCCGTCGGCCACGGCGGAGCGGTCGCGAGCGTCGACCCGGACGCCTCCGCCGCCGGGATCGAGGTGCTGCGCAACGGCGGCAACGCGGTCGACGCGGCGGTGGCCACCGCCGCGGCGCTCGGCGTGACGGAACCGTACTCGGCGGGCATCGGCGGTGGCGGCTACTTCGTCCACTACGACGCCAGGACCCGTGCCGTGCACACCATCGACGGCCGCGAGACCGCGCCGCGCTCGGCCGACGCCGCGCTCTTCCTGGAGAACGGCCGACCCGTCCCGTTCGCGGAGGCCGTGACCAGCGGCCTCGGCGTCGGCACACCGGGCACGCCCGCCACGTGGGACGCCGCGCTCGACGCATGGGGCAGCAGGCCGCTGGGCGAACTGCTCAAGCCGGCGGAGCGGCTGGCGAAGCACGGCTTCACCGTCGACGAGACCTTCCGCTCGCAGACCGCGGCCAACGAGGCGCGCTTCCGTGACTTCCCCGACTCCGCGGAGCTGTTCCTGCCCGGCGGCCGGCTGCCGGTCGTCGGCTCGGTCATCCGGAACCCGGATCTGGCCCGTACCTACAAAAAACTCGGACGCGAGGGCGTGAGCGCGCTCTACGCGGGCGACCTCGCCGAGGACATCGTGCGCACCGTGCGCAAGCCACCGGTGGCCGCGGACGCCGCACGGGTGGTCCGGCCGGGCGACCTGACAAAGCGCGACCTCGCGGCGTACGAGACGGTGCGCCGCACACCGACGAAGGTGTCGTACCGCGGCCTGAACGTGTACGGCATGGCACCGTCGTCCTCCGGCGGCACCAGCGTCGGTGAGGCGCTCAACATCCTGGAACGCACCGACCTGTCGGAGGTCTCGAAGGAGCAGTATCTGCATCGGCTGATCGAGGCGAGCCGGATCGCCTTCGCCGACCGGGGGCGATGGGTCGGCGACCCGGCCTTCGAGGACGTGCCGGTCGAGGGGCTGCTGTCGCAGCGGTTCGCCGACTCCCGCGAATGCCTGATCCAGGACGACGCGGTGCTCTCGAGCCCGCTCGCACCCGGCGACCCGCGCCGGCCCGCACCGTGCGAGGCCACGGGCAAGGCTGCCCCGACGACGTACGAGGGTGAGAACACCACCCATCTGACGACCGCCGACAAGTGGGGCAACGTCGTCGCCTACACCCTGACCATCGAGCAGACGGGCGGCAGCGCCATCACCGTCCCGGGGCGCGGTTTCCTGCTCAACAACGAGCTGACGGACTTCTCGTTCGCTCCGGCCGACCCTGCGGTCCACGACCCGAACCTGCCCGGTCCCGGCAAGCGGCCGCGTTCCTCCATCTCGCCGACGATCGTGCTGGACCACCACGGCCGTCCCGTGCTGGCGCTCGGATCACCCGGCGGCGCGACCATTATCACGACAGTGCTCCAGACGCTGACGGGCCATCTCGACCGGGGCCTGCGGCTCGTGGACGCGATCGCCGCACCCAGGGCGAGCCAGCGCAACCAGCCGACGACGGAGCTGGAGCCGGAGTTGTGGAACGACAGCCTGCTGCGGAAGCGGCTGGAGGCCATCGGGCACTCCTTCCGGCTGAACCCGGAGATCGGCGCGGTCACCGGCATCCAGCGGCTCCCGGGCGGGCGCTGGCTCGCGGCGGCGGAGAGGGAGCGGCGCGGCGGCGGCTCCGCGATGGTGGTGCACCCGTCCCGCTGAACGGGCGGCGGAGGTGTCCTGACCGGGTCGGCGGCCCGGCCAGGGCACTGCTCCTGGGCCGGTCGGCCGCCTCCTGAGGGACGGGTGCTCGAACGCGCGTCCGTAGTCAAGGTCACCCGAACGGCGCTTTCATTCGGGCCGGTCGGTGCCGGCGGCGGTAGGAAAGCTTTCGACAGAAAGGCTTCCTCGTGCATATTCGAAACATCACCCTCGCCCTTGCCATGAGCACCGTTGTGCTCGGAACGACGGCACTGCCCGCAGCCGCGTACGCCGGCGCGGTGCCACCGCCGCCCGCACCCGACGACCACCGTGCGGCCGGCTACGGTGTCGACGCGGACGACCTGCTGGACTCGCTCGGACGCTGCTACCGGATATCCGACGGCAGGTACAGCACCGACAGCGGCAGGCCGGAGAACATACCCGTCTGCGACCACGGCTCCGCCGTGTCGTGGAAGGCCGACATGGACATCGACTGCGACGGCCGGCGCACCGCGCGCTGCAATGAGGACACCGATCCGTCGTACCTGCCGACGACATCCTTCACCCAGTCGGACGGCCGGTACCTGAACTCGGAGAGGCTGCCGTTCATCGTCGTACCGATGCCGAGCTCGACCTGGGACTACCGGAGGTCCGGCATCCGCGGCGGCTCGCTCGCCGCGATCGTCTACAAGGGCAGGGTCCAGTACGCGGTCGTGGGGGACGTCGGGCCGGCCGGGATCATCGGAGAGGCGTCGTACAGCGCGGCGAAGGCGCTCGGAATCGACCCGGACCCCGCGACGGGCGGCGTGCCCTCCGGTGTCACGTACATCGTGTTCAAGGACTCCCGGGTCTCGCCGATCGAGAGCCGGTCCGCCGCCGAATCGCTCGGCGAATACCTGGCCGAGCGATTCGTGTACGGAGACTGAGCGGGCGGAGATGCCTCTCCTGGCTCAACAGTCCTTGAGCACAGGGGACTTGATCGCCCAGCATCTCCGGCGGCAGCCGTGCGGCACTACAGCGCCGTGAGGATCCGCGGGCCGTCGTCCGTGATCGCGACCGTGTGCTCGGCATGGGAGGCGCGACTGCCGTCCGCCGTGCGCACGGTCCAGCCGTCCCGCGCCGTGAACGTGTCGTCGTGGCCGCCCGCGATCAGCATCGGCTCGATCGCCAGGACCATGCCGTGCCGCAGGGGCATCCCCCTGCCGGGCCGCCCCTCGTTCGGCACGCCCGGGTCCTCGTGCATGGTCCTGCCCACGCCGTGGCCTCCGTGCCCGTCGGGGATGCCGTAACCCGCCGAGCGGCACACCCGGCCCACGGCGTGGGCGATGTCGCCGATGCGGTTGCCGACGACGGCCGCCGCGATGCCCGCGTCGAGGGCTTCCTCCGCCGCGGCGATCAGCCGCAGGTCCTTCGGCCTGGCGCGTCCGACGGTGAAGCTGACGGCCGCGTCGCCGACCCAGCCGTCCAGGACGGCGCCGCAGTCGACGCTGACCAGATCGCCGTCGCGGAGCGCGTACTCGCCCGGGATGCCGTGGACGACGGCGTCGTTGACGGAAACACACAGCACGGCGGGGAAGGGGGCGGGTGCCCAGTGCGGGTGGTAGCCGAGGAAGGGGGATCCGGCTCCGGCCTCTTCGAGGACCGCGCGGGCCGCCCCGTCGAGGTCACGGAGCCTCACGCCCACGTCGGCGGCCTTCCGTGCGGCCGCGAGCGCTTGGGCCACGATGCGGCCCGCCTCACGCATCGCCTCGATCGATGTATCGCTCTTGATCTCCACCATGCTCCAATTACTATACCGGTCGGAGCGGTATTTCAATACCGGCATTAGAATACCGGCATGGTTCGCACACCTCTCACCCCCGAAGAGCGCGAACGCGGCGAACGACTGGGCCGGCTCCTGCGCCAGGCGCGCGGCGACCGCAGCATGGTCGACGTCGCCGCGGCCGCGGGACTCTCCGCGGAGACGCTGCGCAAGATCGAGACCGGCCGTGCCCCGACGCCCGCGTTCTTCACCGTCGCCGCGCTCGCCGCGGCGCTCGGCCTGTCCATGGACGAACTCGTCGTGCGCTGCGCACTCGTGCCCGCGGTGTGACGCCGGCGGGCGGCCCCCGTCCCGTGGCTGCCGGCGCCCCTGTTCGGCGGCGGCGGGTACCGCGTAGTCTCGCGGCGTGAGTGCCGACAAGTTCGCCAGCGCCAAGTACGTCAGTCTGACCACCTTCCGCAAGAACGGGACCGGGGTGGCCACGCCCGTGTGGTTCGCCGTGGACGGCGGTGAGTTGTTCGTCTGGACCCGGTCCGACTCCTGGAAGGTCAAGCGCCTTCGGAACGACAGCCGGGTCGTGGTCACCGTCTGCGACGCGCGCGGCAAGATCGAGGACGGCGCGCCCACGGCGGAGGGCACCGCCCGGCTGCTCGACGCCGCCGGGACCGGCGCGGTACGCACGTTGCTGTCCCGCAAGTACACCTGGAAGTTCTGGGTCGTCGACTGGCCCGCGATGGTGGCGCGCCTCGGCAAGCGGCCGCACACGGGTATCGCCGTCACATTCTGAAAACGGGCCGTAGCAGCCCTGTAACACCACTGCGGTCCAATGCCTGCGGTGCCCTCGGAACGGAGGGCTCCAGTCGGCGGTGAGGCAGGGGCGGCGATGACCGAGCATCAACTCCCGGTTGAGGCGGAGACGTTCGCGCGGTACCTCGGGGAGCTGGTGGCACGACTCGACCCCGACGACGGCTGGTGCGCCGTCTTCCGGCAGCGGGACCCCGAGGGGATGCGGGCCTGTCTGGACGGCGTGGAGGTCCCGCCCTGGGACGTGGTCGAGTCCCTGCTCCAGGACCTGTCCGGCGGGCAGGGGGCGGAGCCCGCGCAGGCGGGCGCGCTGCACGCTTCGGCTGCGGCGGCACACGACCGGCTGCCGGGCGGGCGCGAGAGGCTGGAAGAACGCCTCGAGTTGATGCGCCGCGAGCGGCTGCGCGCCCAGGCCAGGGCCGAGGAACTGCTGAGGCTCCTGCCGAACCATGCGGAAGCCTCGCCGGAGGCGGAACGCCTCGCCCACGAACTGGCCTGGATCCGCGACGACCACGCCCGCGCGGTCCGTCGTACAACGGAACTGGAGTCCCGTCTGTCGGCCCTGTCCGCTGCGCTCGACCCGCCCGCGCCCTCCTTCGTGGACCGGCCGCCCGAAGGCCCCGACGGGGCGCAGCCCTCCGTAACGCAGCCCTCGGTAACGCAGCGCCCCGTCCGGCAGCTTCAGCAAGAGGACGGATGGGTTGGGGCGCCCTCGGGCACCGAAGAAACACCCGCGCCCGCCACCGGAGCCGACCATGCTTCAGCGGGACCCGGCCAAGCACCCAAGGCCCCGACGCGCAAGAAGAAGCCCCGCAAGCGCGGTGGCGCCCGGTTCGCCGGGGTCGAGGACGCGGGGGAGGACGCCGTCGCCGTGCCCCTGCTGCCCGTTGGCGCGGACACGCCTCGCGGCGCCCGCTACGGCGGTGCCCCCGAATCGCCGGCCCCTGCGGACCCCGCGCCCACCCCCGAGGGGGCGGAGCGCGCCGCCAGGGACACCGTCGCCGCCCTCGGGCGGCTGCGCGCCCAAGGGCGCGGTGGCGAGGCGCACGCCCTGATCTGCGAGGCCGCCGCCCGCCCCGCGGCCTGGCTGCCGGCGCTCGCCGACGAACTGAACCGCTCCGGGCTCGCCGCCGACTGGGCCACCCTGCTCTGGGAGGCGGCGTCGCAGCCGGCCCTACGGCTCGCCGCGGCCGCCGACGCGCTCATCGCGGCGGGCCGTGACGACGACGGCAGGCAGCTTCTGCGGCAAGGGGTGTTCCGCGCCGCCGACGAGATAGCGGACGCGGTCCTCGTGCTCGAGGACGGGGGCATGTCCCGTCGCGCCCGCTCCCTGCTGGCCGCGTTCGTGCAGGTCCGTACGGCCGCGGACACCGCCGCCGTCGCCGTGCGGCAACCCGCCCGTCTTGTGCCCCTGCTGCTCGCAGCCGCCCGTGGGGTGTCACCGGCGCGGGAGCGCGATGTCGTCCACGCACTGCGTGTGGGCGGACACCTCAGCGGCTGAAACTGTCCGATGTCGACCGCTCGGGTGCGAAACAAGATCGACTCAGCGGGTTCACGACGATGGTCTTGCCCCAGTGTGTGACGAGGCTTACGTTCTCCTTCTACGCCCTGTGTCTACGTGCGTAGAAGCTCTCTGGCGTCCCGTCGAAGGAGCAGCTCATGGCCACTGTCGTACGCGCCGCACTCGTCCAGGCCACCTGGACCGGCGACACCGAATCCATGATCGCCAAACACGAGGAACACGCCCGCGAGGCGGCCCGGCAGGGCGCCAAGGTCATCGGTTTCCAAGAGGTGTTCAACGCGCCCTACTTCTGCCAGGTCCAGGAGCCGGAGCACTACCGCTGGGCGGAGCCCGTCCCGGACGGTCCGACGGTCCGGCGGATGCAGGAGCTCGCCAGGGAGACCGGCATGGTGATCGTGGTCCCCGTCTTCGAGGTCGAGGGCGCGGGCTTCTACTACAACACCGCGGCCGTGATCGACGCCGACGGCAGTTACCTCGGCAAGTACCGCAAGCACCACATCCCCCAGGTCAAGGGCTTCTGGGAGAAGTACTACTTCAGGCCCGGCAACCTCGGCTGGCCGGTTTTCGACACCGCGGTCGGCAAGGTCGGCGTGTACATCTGCTACGACCGCCACTTCCCCGAAGGCTGGCGCCAACTCGGCCTCCAGGGGGCCCAGTTGGTCTACAACCCGTCGGCCACCCACCGCGGCCTCTCGTCCCACCTCTGGCAGCTGGAACAGCCCGCCGCCGCCGTCGCCAACGAGTACTTCGTCGCCGCCATCAACCGCGTCGGCATCGAGGAGTACGGCGACAACGACTTCTACGGCACCAGCTACTTCGTCGACCCCCGCGGTCAGTTCGTCGGCGACCTCGCCGGTGACAAGGAAGAGGAACTGGTCGTCAGGGACCTCGACTTCGATCTGATCGAATCCGTACGGCAGCAGTGGGCCTTCTACCGTGACCGCCGCCCCGACGCGTACGGGGGGCTGGTGCAGCCGTGACCGACCTGCACGAGCGGCACAGGGCCGTCATCCCCGACTGGGTGGCGCTCTACTACAAGCGGCCGATCGAGATCACGCACGGCGAAGGCCGGCATGTCTGGGACGCGGACGGCAACCGTTACCTCGACTTCTTCGGCGGCATCCTCACCACCATGACCGCGCACGCGCTGCCCGAGGTCACCAAGGCGGTGACCGAACAGGCCGGGCGGATCATCCACACCTCCACGCTCTACCTCAACCGCCCCATGGTGGAGCTCGCGGAGCGGATCGCCGCCCTGTCCGGCATCCCCGACGCCCGCGTCTTCTTCACCACCTCCGGCACCGAGGCCAACGACACCGCCCTGCTGCTCGCCACCGGCCACCGCCGCTCCAACCAGATCCTGGCGATGCGCAACAGCTACCACGGCCGGTCGTTCTCCGCGGTCTCCATCACCGGCAACCACGCCTGGTCGCCGACGAGCCTGTCGCCGCTGCAGACCCTCTACGTGCACGGCGGCGTCCGCACCCGCGGCCCCTTCGCGCACCTGTCGGACGCGCAGTTCGTCGAGGCGTGTGTCGCCGACCTCGAGGACCTGCTCGGCCACACCCACGACGTGGCCGCGCTGATCGCGGAGCCGGTGCAGGGCGTCGGCGGCTTCACCTCACCGCCGGACGGCCTGTACGCCGCCTTCCGGGAGGTGCTCGACCGGCACGGCATCCTGTGGATCTCCGACGAGGTGCAGACCGGCTGGGGACGCACCGGTGAGCACTTCTGGGGCTGGCAGGCCCACGGCCGGAACGGCCCGCCGGACATCCTCACGTTCGCCAAGGGCATCGGCAACGGTATGTCCATCGGCGGAGTCGTCGCCGGCGCCGAGATCATGAACTGCCTCGACGCCAACTCCATCTCCACCTTCGGCGGCAGCCCGATCACCATGGCCGCCGGCGTCGCGAACCTCAACTACCTCCTGGAGCACGACCTCCAGGGCAACGCCCGACGGGTCGGCGGCCTGCTGATCGAGCGGCTGCGCGCCATCGCCGCCGGGGTGCCGGCGGTGCGTGAGGTACGGGGCCGCGGACTCGTGATCGGCATCGAGCTGGTGAAGCCCGGCACGGACGAGGCCGACCCGCAGGCGGCCGCGGCCGTCCTCGAGGCCGCCCGCGAGGGCGGACTGCTGATCGGCAAGGGCGGCGGTCACGACACCAGCGTCCTGCGCATCGCGCCGCCCCTTTCACTGACCGTCGCCGAAGCGGAAGAAGGCGCCTCCGTCCTCGAACAGGCCCTGCGCAGCCTCTGGAGCGGCCCCAGTCACATGAGGAGACCATGAGCAACCGCACCCTGATCCGTGGCGGACTTGTCGTCACCGCCGCCGACGAGATGCACGCCGACGTCCTCGTCGAGGACGGCCGGATCGCCGCGCTCGCCGCGCACCACTCGCCCGCCGCGCAGGCCTGGACGGCGGACCGCACGATCGACGCGACCAACAAGTACGTCATCCCGGGCGGCGTCGACGCGCACACCCACATGGAGCTCCCGTTCGGCGGGACCTTCGCCTCCGACACCTTCGAGACCGGTACCCGTGCGGCCGCCTGGGGCGGCACGACCACCATCGTGGACTTCGCCGTGCAGTCGGTCGGCCGGTCGCTGCGCGAGGGCCTGGACGCCTGGTACGCCAAGGCCGACGGCAACTGCGCCATCGACTACGGCTTCCACATGATCCTCTCCGACGTCAACGAGACCTCGTTGAAGGAGATGGACCGGCTGGTGGAGGAGGGCATCACCTCCTTCAAGCTCTTCATGGCCTACCCCGGCGTCTTCTACAGTGACGACGGCCGGATCCTGCGCGCCATGCAGCGCTCCGCCGTCAACGGCGGCCTGATCATGATGCACGCGGAGAACGGCATCGCCATCGACGTCCTCGTCGAGCAGGCCCTCGCCGAGGGCCGCACCGACCCCCGTTACCACGGCGAGGTCCGCAAGGTGCTGCTCGAGGCCGAGGCCACCCACCGGGCGATTCAGCTCGCCCGGGTCGCCGGCGCGCCGCTGTACGTCGTGCACGTCTCGGCCGAGGAGGCCGTCGCGGAGCTCGTCCAGGCCCGCGACAAGGGGCTCAACGTCTTCGGCGAGACCTGTCCGCAGTACCTCTTCCTGTCCACCGACAATCTCGCGGAGCCGGGCTTCGAGGGCGCCAAGTACGTCTGCTCCACACCACTGCGGCCGCGCGAGCACCAGGCCGCCCTGTGGCGGGGGCTGCGCACCAACGACCTCCAGGTCGTCTCCACCGACCACTGCCCGTTCTGCTTCAGCGGCCAGAAGGAACTGGGACGCGGCGACTTCTCCAAGATCCCCAACGGCCTGCCGGGCGTGGAGAACCGGATGGACCTCCTCCACCAGGCCGTCGTCGACGGGCACATCAGCCGGCGCCGCTGGATCGAGATCGCCTGTGCGACCCCGGCCAGGATGTTCGGCCTCTACCCGAAGAAGGGCACCATCGCGCCCGGCGCCGACGCCGACGTCGTCGTCTACGACCCGCACGCCCAGCAGACCCTCTCGGCCGAGACCCATCACATGAACGTCGACTACTCGGCGTACGAGGGCCGGCGTGTCACCGGCCGGGTGGAGACCGTCCTGTCGCGCGGCGAAGTGGTCATCGACCAGCGGACCTTCACCGGCCGTGCGGGCCACGGCGTCTACACCCCGCGCTCCACCTGCCAGTACCTCACCTAGGGGCCTCGACATGGACTTCGGACTCGTTCTGCAGACCGACCCGCCCGCATCTGCGGTCGTCGGACTGATGCGGCGCGCGGAACGCAACGGCTTCCGCTACGGCTGGACCTTCGACTCCGCGGTGCTGTGGCAGGAGCCGTTCGTCATCTACAGCCGCATCCTGGAACACACCACGCATCTCACCGTCGGCCCCATGGTCACCAACCCGGGCACCAGGACCTGGGAGGTCACCGCCTCCACCTTCGCCACGCTCAACGAGATGTACGGCAACCGGACCGTGTGCGGCATCGGCCGCGGCGACTCGGCGATGCGCGTCGCCGGCCGTAAACCCAACACCCTGGCCAGGCTCGGCGAGGCGATCGACGTCATCCGGGACCTCGCCGAAGGGCGAGAAGCGGTCGTCGACGGAAACCCGATCCGGATCCCCTGGGTTCGGGACGGGAAGCTGCCGGTGTGGATGGCGGCCTACGGCCCCAAGGCGCTGGCCCTCGCCGGGCAGAAGGCGGACGGCTTCATCCTGCAGCTCGCCGATCCGTTCCTCACCGAGTGGATGATCAAGGCCGTCCGGCAGGCCGCCGCCGACGCGGGCCGCGACCCGGACACGCTCACCATGTGCGTGGCGGCACCCGCTTACGTCGGGGACGACCTGGCACACGCCCGTGACCAGTGCCGCTGGTTCGGCGGGATGGTCGGCAACCACGTCGCCGACCTCGTCTCCCGCTACGGCGATCACTCGGGGATGGTTCCCGAGGCGCTGACCGCGTACATCAAGGACCGGCAGGGCTACGACTACAGCCATCACGGCCGGGCCGACAATCCCTCCACCGACTTCGTGCCCGACGAGATCGTCGACCGCTTCTGTCTGCTCGGCCCGGCCGAGGCCCATGTCGAGAAGCTGCGGAGGCTGCGGGAGCTGGGCGTGGACCAGTTCGCCGTGTACGCCATGCACGACGCCAGGGAGGCCACCATCGACGCCTACGGTGCCGAGATCATCCCCGCGGTCGAGCAGTAGCTCCGAGGGATCCTCCCGGCAAATCGGCAAAGTAATGACGCCGGCGCTCCCCAGAGCCGACTGGGGAGCGCCGGAGTGCGGGAGGCCGATGAAGCCGGCCGGCCGTCAGGGACGGCTGGTGAGGTAGCCGCCCATGGAGGTGAAGTACTCGGTCGCCGACAGCTCCTGGCCGTCCTCGGTACGGACGCGTGTGATGGCCAGGCCGTGGTTGCGGCCCGTGCGGGCGTCGGCTCCCGCGACGATCGCGACGCCTTCGCCCTCGCGGTAGAAGATGCGGCCGGGGGTGCCGCCGTAACGGCCCTCGGACACCACGGCGGAGAGCACTTCGAGGCGCTTGCCCTTGTGGAAGGTGAACGCCGCCGGGTACGGGGCTGACTGTGCGCGGATCAGGCGCTCCAGGTCCTCGGCGGGCCAGTCCCAGTGGATCCGGATGTCCTCTTCTGAGCGCTTGTGGAAGAAGCTGGCCTGGGAGCGGTCCTGCTTGGTGAACTCGGCCTGCCCGGAGGCGATGAGGTCCAGGGCGCCGACCGTGACGGGGGCGATGAGGTCGACGGTCTTGTGGAACAGGTCGGTGGTGGTGTCCGTGGGCTCCACCGTCACCGCCCGCTGGTCCACGATGTCGCCCGCGTCGAGCACCTCGTCCATCATGTGGGCCGTGACGCCGACTTCCCGCTCTCCGTTGATGAGGGCCCAGATCAGTGGCGAGAATCCGGCGTACTTCGGCAGCAGCGAGTCGTGGATGTTCAGCGTGCCGTGACGAGGCAGGGTGTAGATCCGTGGCGGGATCCACGTGCGCCAGTTGTTGGCCACGATGATGTCCGGGTCGGCCTCCTTGAGCCGCTGGAACAGCTCCTCGTCGTCCGGCCTGTTGCGGATGACGACGGGGACGCCGTGCTCCTCGGCGAGGTCGGCGACCGAGTCGCTCCAGATCTTCTCGTAGGCGTGCTCGCTCTTGGGGTGGGTCACGACCATCACCACGTCGTGCTCGGAGTCCAGGAGAGCTTGCAGGGTGCGGTGCCCCCAGGTCTGGTAACCGAACATGACGACCCGCATGGGGTTCCTCCTCAGAAGAGCGAATGACCGCGCCAAGTAAAGCAAGCCTTACCTAAGGGTGCAACATGCCCCGGTTTAAGGTCCGTTCGGTGCCGGGGTCGGCTGCATGTCCGTTTCGTCCTGTCGACAGGTCGGTTCAGGTCAGGTTAGCTTTACCTAAGTTCGGCTGGCCGGCGTCAACGGCGGGCTCGGCGTCTCGTTCTTTTCATCCACGCCTGACAGGCGGCTGTCCCGCACGATGGGAGTGACATGTCACAGGTTCTTCCTGGCGACGCACCTCTGATCCACGACCTCATAGGAATCGGCTTCGGGCCCTCCAATGTGGCCATGGCGATCGCGCTCAGCGAGCACAACGCGAGCGTGGGGAGGCAGGAGGCGGTCACTGCTCACTTCTTCGAGCGTCAGCCCAGCTTCGGGTGGCACCGCGGCATGCTGATCGACGACGCGACGATGCAGGTGTCCTTCCTCAAGGACCTGGTGACGCTGCGCAACCCGTCCAGCGAGTACACCTTCCTGCGCTACCTGCAGAGCAAGGGCCGGCTGATCGACTTCGTCAACCACAAGAACCTCTTCCCGCTCCGCGTCGAGTTCCACGACTACTTCGAGTGGGCCGCGGCGAAGGTCGACGACATGGTCTCCTACGGCCACGAGGTCATCTCCGTCGAACCCGTCGTACGCGACGGAGTGGTGGAGTACCTCGACGTGACGGCCCGTTCGGAGTCGGAGACGGTGGTCCACCGCGCCCGCAACCTCGTGATCGGCACGGGGCTGCGGCCCCTCATGCCGGAGGGCGTCGAGCGGAGCGACCGGGTCTGGCACAACTCGGACCTGCTCTCGAAGGTGGACGGCCTCGAGGGCGCCGACCCCACCCGCTTCATCGTGGTCGGCGCCGGCCAGAGCGCGGCAGAGAACGTGGCGTATCTGCACCGCCGGTTCCCTCAGGCCGAGGTCTGCGCCGTCTTCTCCCGCTACGGCTACAGCCCCGCCGACGACAGCAGTTTCGCCAACCGCATCTTCGACCCCCAGGCGGTCGACGAGTACTTCACGGCCCCGGACGACATCAAGCGCCGGCTGATGGACTACCACGGCAACACCAACTACTCCGTGGTGGACATCGACCTGATCGACGACCTGTACCGGCAGGCGTACCAGGAGAAGGTCCTCGGCACCGAGCGGCTGCGCTTCCTCAACATCTCGCGCCTGACCGGCGTCGAGGAGGCCGGGGACAGCGTCCGCGCCACCGTCACGTCCCTGGTCACCGGCGACGAGAAGGTGCTGGACGCCGACGTCGTGGTCCTCGCCACCGGTTACAGCCAGGCAGACCCCATCGGTCTGCTCGGCGAGGTCGGGGACCGCTGCCACCGAGACGGCCAGGGCCGTCTCCGGGTCGAGCGGGACTACCGCATCACAACGGACCCAGAACTGCGCTGCGGCATCTACCTCCAGGGCGGCACCGAGCACACCCACGGCATCACGTCGTCGCTGCTCTCCAACACCGCGATCCGGGTCGGCGAGATCCTGGACTCCGTCCGTGACCGCGGACTGGCGCCTGCCCGAAGCGAGTCCCGGCCCGTCGCCGACGGTATCGGCTCGGTCCGCTGAGGCTCCCTCGTACCCACGACCCTTCCCGGGTCGAGCCCCCCACTCGCTCCGCCCGCCTCGTAGCGCCGTCGTACAAGGCAGATGGGGCACGCACTGTGAAAACCCCCGTGAAAGGAACATCCGTGTCCACTGGTACACGTCCCGCTCTGACGCGGCTCGTCAGACACATTCCCCGTGTGGCCGTCGCCACCGTCGCCGCGCTTGCTCTGTCCGCCTGTGGGGGCGGGACCGAGAAGACGGAGTCCAAGCCTTCGGGCGAGGCGAGCAGCAAGTCGGCCGCCTTCCCGGTGACCGTGGAGCACAAGTACGGCAGCACGACGATCGACGCGGAGCCGAAGAGGGTCGTCACCCTGGGTCTGTCGGACCAGGACGCGGTCCTGGCGCTCGGCGTCAAGCCGGTCGGAGCGGTCGACTGGTTCAAGGAGACGCCGTACGGCAAGTGGCCGTGGGCGAAGGACAAGTGGGGGACCACGAAGCCCGAGATCGTCGGTGAGCGTGACGAGTACAACATCGAGAAGATCGCGGCGCTGAAGCCCGACCTCGTCGTCGCCCAGTACTCGGGCATGAAGAAGGAGCAGTACGACACGCTCTCGAAGTTCACCAAGGTCGTCGCCCAGCCCAAGGGGCTCCCGGACTACGGGGCGTCCTGGCAGGTCATGACCCGCCAGATCGGCAAGTCCCTCGGCAAGGACGCGGAGACCGAGAAGCTGATCGCCGGCATCGACGCCCGTTTCAAGGCCGTCCGCGACAAGCACCCCGAGTTCGCCGAGAAGACCCTCGCCGTCGCCGACAGCTTCGAGGCCGGCAAGTACTCGGCCTTCACCAAGACCGACCCGAAGGCGATCTTCTTCTCCGAGCTCGGCTTCAAGCTGAAGCCCGAGATCGACAAAATGGCCAAGCCGGGCTGGAACGTCGCCGAACTGAGCGCCGAGAAGCTGAACGTGCTCGACGTCGACCGCCTCGTCTGGGTCACCTCCAGCACCGAGGCCGACAACCGCATCAAGGCCGAGCCGCTCTACAAGAAGCTGAAGGTCAACCAGGAGAAGCGTGATCTGTTCGTGCCCTACCAGGACCCGGACATCGGCGCGGCCTTCTCCTTCAACACCGTCCTGTCGATCCCTTACGCCATCGACGAGGTCGAGCCGCTGATCGCGGCCATCAAGTAAACGCCGGTCCACCGGCTCCCGCCCGTCCGCCGGCAATGTCGCGGACGGGCGGGCCCCGCCGTCTGCGCCCCGTTCCCCCTCGGCCCGCGTCCTGTCGCCCGCCCGTACGGCGGCCCTGTCCGCGCGGCCGGGAGCGGGGCCCGCGCCGGAACACACCTCACTGACGCACCACCAGGGAAAGGCCCCTTCGAACGATGTTTGACGTCGAGTCGGACCGGACGTCCGCTTCCGGCATATCCGTCACGGGCGGGCAGTCCGGCATCTGGCTTGCCCAGCAGATCGACCCGGACAGCTCCGCCTACAACATCGTGTTCGTCCTGGACCTGCGGGGCGACGTCGACCTCGACCGTCTCGCCGCCTCCGTACGGCAGGCAGTCGGGGAGGCCGAAAGCCTGCACGTGAGTGTCGGCGCCGGCGACGGAGGCCCCCGGCAGACGGCTGCTCCCGTTCCCGTCGACATCCCCGTCGTCGACCTGCGCAGCGCCGCCGATCCCGAGCGGGCCGCCGCCGACTGGATGGACGCCGACCGCGACCGCCCCGCCGATCTCGGCGCGGGCCCCCTCTTCGCCCAGGCCCTGTTGCGTCTGTCGGACGACCATGTCGCGTGGTACCAGCGCTACCACCACATCGTCACCGACGGCATGGGCGTCGCCCTGATCACACGCCGGGCCGGCGAGATCTACACCGGGGGCGAGCAGGCGCCGGCCGCCCGCGACTGGCGGATCTCCGCCCTGGTGGAAGCCGACCAGGCCTACCGCGCCTCGGACCGCCACCAGGAGGATCGCGCCTACTGGCTGGCCCGCATGGCCGACCGTCCCGAGCCCGTACGCCTCGTGGAACGTGCGCCCTCGCCCATGACGCGGCGGCTGCGGCGCACGTCGGAGCTGTCCGCCCAGTCCCTCGAGCGGCTGCACGCCGCGGCCGGCAGCGCGGGCATGCGGGTCTCCCGCCTGCTCGTCGCCGCCGTGGCCGCCTACCTGCACCGGGTCAGCGGCGAGCAGGACCTCGTCCTCGGTCTGCCGATCGCCGCCCGCCAGGACGCCGTGTCGGCCGGCATCCCCGGCATGATGTCCAACATCGTCCCCCTGCGCCTGTCCGTCCGCCCCGGCACGACCGGCGCCGAACTCGTGGCCGACGTCCGCGCCGGGGTCGCCGAGGCGGTCGGCCACGGGCGCTACCGCGCCGAGGACCTGGCCAGGGAACTGGGCCTGGCCGACGGAGTGCCCGAGCTGGTCGGCCCGACGGTCAACGTCCTGCCCCGGCCCGAAGACCTGCGGTTCTCGGACCACACGACCCAGTTCCACCCGGTCTGGCTCGGCCCGGTCAGCGACCTGGCCCTCAGCTTCATCGAGACCCACGGGGGCCGCGGCATCCGCGTCCACGTCGACGCCGACGCCGACGTGTGTGACGAGGAGACCCTGCGCGCCCACGAGACCCGCTTCCTGGCGCTGCTCGATGCCCTCGCCGAGGACCTGGACCGCCCTGTCGGCCACATCGAGCTGACCTCCGGTGCCGAGCGGGCCCGGCTCCTCGGCGAGTTCGGCGTGTCACCCCGCGAGACGGCCGAGCTCTCCTGGCCAGCCGCCTTCGAGCGCCAGGTGCGCCGCAACCCGGGCTCCGTCGCCCTCGTCTGCGAGGACCGGGAGCTCACCTACGCCGAACTGAACGCGGCGGCCAACCGGTTGGCCCGCCTCCTCGCCGCCCGTGGTGTGGGCGCCGAGGACGTCGTCGCCGTGGCCGTGCCGCGCTCTCCCGAACTCGTGGTGTCCCTGCTCGCGGTCATGAAGGCGGGGGCCGCCTACCTGCCCCTGGACGCCGACCACCCGCAGGACCGCATCCTCTACATGCTGGAAGACGCCGGGGCGCGCACCGTCATCACCACCCGCGAGCTGTCCGACGCCCTGCCGAAGGCCGCCGGCGTCGGCCGGCTGCTGCTCGACACCGAGACCGTGACCGCCGAGTGCGCCACCCTCGACGCCTCCGACCTCGGCCTGCCCATCGCCCTCGGCCAGGCCGCGTACGTCATCTACACCTCCGGTTCCACCGGCCGGCCCAAGGGCGTCGTGGTCTCCCACGACGGCGTCGGCAGCCTCATCGCCACCGCCACCGACCGCATCGGCGTCACATCCGAAAGCCGCGTCGTGCAATTCGCCTCCGTGGGCTTCGACGTGACGGTCTGGGACCTGATCATGTCGCTGTGCGTCGGCGGCCGAGTCATCGTCGTGCCCACCGAGCGGCGTGTCGCAGGGCCCGCCCTCACGGACTACGTCGCACGCCACCGCGCCACCCACATGATCCTTCCGCCGTCCCTGGTCTCGGCCCTGCCGCAGGACTGCGACCTGCCCGAAGGCGCCGTCCTGATCGTCGGCACCGAGGCCGTTCCCAGCGAGCTGATCGCCCGCTGGTCCGGCCGGCTCCAGGTGGTCGTCGCGTACGGCCTCACCGAGGCCACCGTCAACTCCACCCTGTGGATCGCCACCGCCGACAGGCCCGGACCCACGCCCATCGGCGAGCCCGACCCCAACACCCGTGCCTACGTGCTCGACTCCGCACTCCGCCCGGTGCCGGCCGGCGCCGAGGGCGAGCTGTACGTCGCTGGACGAGGCCTCGCCCGCGGCTACCTGGGCAGGCCGGGGCTCACCTCCGAGCGCTTCGTCGCCGACCCGTACGCCGCGGAGCCGGGCGCCCGGATGTACCGCACGGGCGACCGCGTCCGCTGGGCAGAAGACGGCAACCTGGAGTTCCTGGGACGCGCCGACGGCCAGATCAAGATCCGCGGTCACCGCATCGAGCCCGGCGAGATCGAAAGCGCCTTCATGGCCTGCCCGGGCATCGCCCAGGCCGCCGTCCTCGTCCGCGAGGACCACCGGAACGCCAAGCGGCTCGTCGCCTACCTCGTGGCCGAGACCGGTACGGACACCGATGCCGCCGTGGCCGGGGCGCGCGCCGAGATCGCCGAGGCGCTGCCCGACTACATGGTTCCCTCGGCCGTCGTACGCCTCGAGGGGCCCCTGCCGCTGACGCCCAACGGCAAGCTCGACAGCCGCGCCCTGCCGGAGCCGCAGTGGACCGCGACGGCCGGCGGCGACGCGCCCACCACCCCCGCCGAGACCGCGCTCGCCGGGCTGTTCGCCGAGGTGCTCGGGCTGCCGTCGGTCGGCGTCCACGACAGCTTCTTCGAGCTGGGCGGTGACAGCATCGTCGCGATCCAGCTGGTGAACCGCGCCCGCGAGGCCGGGCTCGCGATCACCCCGCGCGACGTCTTCCGGCTGCGGACCGTTTCGGCGCTCGCCCGTCAGGCCGGCGTCGAGGAGGCGCCGGCGTTGATCCGGACGGCCGCACGCCGGGTGCAGCTCGACGAGGACGCCCTGCCCGTCTCCCCGCTCCAGGAAGGTTTCTTCTTCCACGCGGAGTTCGACCAGGAAGCCGGCGACCTGTACGTCGTCCAGGAACTGCTCGAGCTCGCGGGCGCCGTCGACCCGGACCGGCTGCGCCGGGCGCTCCAACTGCTGCTCGACCGGCACCCGCTGCTGCGCGCCTCGTTCCGCCAGCTGCCCGGCGGTGAGGTCGTCCAGCGCGTCCCCGACCGCACCACCCTTCCGTGGCGCGAGACCGACACCACCCGCACCGCGCTGGAGGACGTGCTGCGGCAGGACCGTGCCGAGGGCTTCGACCTCGCCCGGCCGCCGCTGATGCGGGCCACCCTGATCCGGGACGGGCAGCGCCACCGGCTGCTCCTCACCCTCCACCACATCATCGCCGACGGCTGGTCGGTCTCCGTCCTGCTGCGCGAACTGACCGCCGCCTACCGGGGCGAGAGCCTGCCGGAGCCGCCCGCCCCGCAGCCGTACCTGTCCTGGCTGGCCGGCCGGGACCGCGACGCCGCCCGCGACGCGTGGCGGCAGGCGCTGGCCGGTCTGGAAGGCCCCACCCGGCTGCCCGCGCCCGCCACGGGCGACGACCGGGCCGCGCCGGTCGCCAGGCCCGAGCACGTGGACGTCAGGCTGCCCGAGACGCTCACCGCCGACCTGACCGCCTGCGCCCGCCGCCACGGCCTCACGCTCAGCACCGTCGTGCACGGCGCCTGGGCCGTGCTCCTCGGCGGCCTGACCGGCAGCCAGGACGTCGTTTTCGGCACCACCGTCTCGGGACGCACCACCGAGGTCGAGGGCATGGACTCGGCCGTGGGCCTGTTCATCAACACCGTGCCCGCCCGGGTCACCCTCCACCCGGGCGAGCCGCTCGCCGAGCTGCTGCGGCGCGTCCAGGACGAGCACGCGGCCCTCCTCGACCACCAGCACCTCGGGCTCGCCGAGATCCAGCGGATCGCGGGCGGCGGCGAACTCTTCGACACCCTCGTGGTGTTCGAGAACTTCCCCTCCGGTGACCTGTCGTCGACCGAACACGACCAGGAGGCGCTGCGCGTCACCGGCGCCGAGGTGTTCGACGCCGTGCACTACCCGCTCGCGCTGATCGTCGAGCCCGGCGGCGCGCATCTGTCGCTGCGGTTCAAGTACGACGCGGCCCGGCTCGAGGCGCTGTCCGTGGCGGTGACGGCCCATCGGTTCGAGGCGCTGCTGCGCACCCTCGTGTCCGACCCCACCCGGCCGGTCGCCCGGCTCGGGATGCTGTCCGACCGCGAGCAGGAGCACCTCACCGCGCTGAACGCCACGGCACACCCGCTGCCCGACGCGGACGCCACCCTCGCCTCGCTCTTCGCCGCGCAGGTGGCACGGACCCCCGACGCCCCGGCCGTCGTCTTCGAGGACACCACCCTGAGCTACGCCGAACTCGACCGGCGCGCGGAGGCGCTGGCACGGCGGCTGCGGGCACGCGGCACCGGACCGGAAGGCTTCGTCGCGGTCGCGGTGCCGCGTTCTGCGGAGTTGATGGTCGCGCTGCTCGGCGTGCACAAGGCGGGCGCCGCGTATCTGCCCGTCGACCTCGACTACCCCGCCGACCGGGTGGCGTTCATGCTCGCCGACTCGGGGGCCCGGACCGTCGTGACCACCAGCGGCTCGGCCGGGCGGCTGCCCGACGTGCCGGGTCTCGAACACGTCGTCGTGGACCACGACGAAAGGGCCCCCGACGCGCCTGCTGCCCACGCGGGACCCGACCACCCCGCGTACCTGATCTACACCTCCGGGTCCACCGGGCGCCCCAAGGGCGTCGCCGTCACCCACCGGGCGATCGTCAACCGGCTCGCCTGGATGCAGGGCGAGTACGGGCTCAACCCCGACGACCGGGTGCTGCAGAAGACCCCGTCCAGCTTCGACGTGTCGGTCTGGGAGTTCTTCTGGGCCCTGGTCGAGGGCGCGACCGTCGTCCTCGCCCGGCCCGACGGTCACCGCGACCCCGCCTACCTCGCCGACCTGATCCACCACCGGCGCATCACCACGATGCACTTCGTGCCGTCGATGCTGGCCGCGTTCGTCCAGGTCATGGAATCCGTCCCGGCCGGCCCCGACTGGGCGGCGAGCCTGCGCCGCGTGTTCTGCAGCGGCGAGGCGCTCACCGGCCCGGACGCCCGACGCTGGTCGGAGCTGACGTCCCGTCACGGAGGCGGCCCCGTGCCGCTGCACAACCTGTACGGCCCCACCGAGGCGGCCGTCGACGTGACGTACTTCCCGTACGAGGGGGCAGCCGAGCTCGCCGTGCCCATCGGCCGCCCCGTGTGGAACACCAGGCTGTACGTGCTGGACGCCTTCCTGCGGCCCGTCCCCGACGGCGTGCCGGGTGAGCTGTACCTTGCCGGCGTCCAGCTGGCCCGCGGCTACCACGACCGGCACGGCCTGACCGCCGAGCGGTTCGTCGCCGACCCGTTCAGCGGCGCATGGGGGTCCTCCCGGACGAAGTCCGGGGGAACGCGCATGTACCGGACCGGCGACCTGGTCAGGCGCCGCGCCGACGGTGCCGTCGAGTACCTCGGCCGCACCGACCGGCAGGTCAAGATCCGCGGCAACCGCGTCGAGCTGGGCGAGATCGAGGCCGCCCTGGCCGCCCTGCCGGGTGTCGCCCGCGCTGCCGTGATCGTCCGCGACGGGGCGCTCCTCGGCTATGCGGTCCCCGGCAGCGGTGCCTCCCTGGACGCCGAAGCCCTCCACGGGGCGCTCGCCGAGGCGCTGCCCGCGGCGATGGTGCCGACGGCGGTCATGGCCGTGGACGAACTGCCCCTGTCACCCAGCGGCAAGCTCGACCAGAACGCCCTGCCTTCGCCGTCCGTCGCGCCCAGGGAAGGCGGACGCGCGCCCGGCGACGAGCGCGAGCGGACCCTGTGCGAGATATTCGCCGCCGTCCTCGGCATGCCGGGGATCGGCGCCGACGACGACTTCTTCATGCTCGGCGGCGACAGCCTCACGTCGATCGCCGTCGCCACCCAGGCCCGGGAAAGGGGACTGACGATCAGCCCGCGCGATGTGTTCGAGCACCGTACGCCTGCCGCGCTCGCCGCGGCGGCCGCGAGCGCGCCCGAGGAGCCCGCTCCCGCGACCGGTCCCGAGAGGCCCGACGGCGGCGTGACCGTGTCCGCCGCCGACGCCGGTCAGGCGGCTGCCGCCCTCCAGGCGATGCTCGCCGCTCAGCAGCAGTCCGGCGCGGCCGTCGACCCGGCCCTCAAGGCGTTGCTCGAGCAGCTGACCGCCGGCGCGCCCGCGGAGCCCGCGGCACCCGGCCCACTGGGCGGCCTTGAGCTGTCCCCGGAGGAGACCGCCCGCGTCGAGACCGTCGCCGGGCTGCCGGTCGCCGACATCTGGCCGCTCTCCCCGCTTCAGGAGGGCATGTACTTCCACGCCACCTACGACGCGGGTGACGCGCTCGACGTCTACCTGTCGCAGGAGACGCTGGACTTCGACCACCGCCTGGACGCCGGCCGGCTGCGCGCCGCCTGCCGGGCGCTCCTGGAGCGCAACGCCGGCCTGCGCGCCGGGTTCACCAGCGACGGCCTGTCCCGGCCCGTGCAGTTCATTCCGGACGGCGCCGAGATCCCCCTGACGGAGACCGACCTGTCCGGGCTCCCCGACGACGAGCAGCGCGCCGGCGTCGACGAACTCCTCGCGGCCGACCGCCGACGCCGCTTCGACCTGTCGGCGCCGCCCCTGTGCCGCCTCCAGCTGATCCGGCTCGGTGACGGCCGAGACCGGCTTGTCGTCACCCACCACCTCATCCTGTGGGACGGCTGGTCCGCGTGGCTGTTCCTGGAGGAGCTGTTCACCCTGTACGAGCGGGCCGGCGACGCCACCGGTCTGCCCGCCCCCGGCTCGTACCGCGACTTCCTTGCATGGCTGGACGAGCAGGACACCACCCAGGCCGTCGGCGCCTGGCGCGGCGCGCTCGCCGGGTTCGACGAGCCGACCCTCGTCGCCCCGACGGGCCGTGACGCCGGCCCGGTCATCCCGGCCGACTTCGACGCGGTCCTGACACGGGAGACCAGCGACCGGCTGCGCGCCCTCGCCCGGCAGCACGGCCTCACCCTGAACACGGTGCTCAACGCCGCCTGGGGCCTGGTCCTCTCGGCGATGACCGGCCGGAGCGACGTGGCCTTCGGCACGGCGGTCGCCGGACGGCCCGCGGACGTGCCGAACGTCGGCGGCATCATCGGCATGTTCCTCAACACCATCCCGGCACGCGTCGCGTTCACCCCGGAAGAGCCGCTGCTCGGCCTGCTGCGCCGTATGCAGTCCGAGCGGGCCGCCGTCATGCCGTACGAGTACGTGGGCCTCGGCACGCTCCAGCAGGAGACCGGCCACCGCCGCCTGTTCGACACTCTCTTCGTGCTCCGCTCCGCCGACGGCGAGGACCGCGCCGCGGCGCTCCGGCAGCGGCACGGCATCACCGACGTGTCGAACGTCGACGGCACCCACTTCCCGCTGACCCTGATCGTCACGCCCGAGACCCGGCTGCGGGTGACCCTGGCGGCCCGGCCCGACCTGTTCGAAGCGGAGGCCGCGGCCACGATCCTCGACCGGTTCACGGCCGTCCTCGAGCGGCTCGGGGAGATGCTCGCCGCCCCGGACGCCGCCTCGGCCAAGGCCGTCGGCGTGGACCTGCTGCTGCCGCCGGAGCGCGCCGCCCTGAGAGCCGCATGGGCCGGCAGCCGGGAGCCCGTGCCGAACGAGACCGTCGCCGACATGCTGACGGCCCAGGTCGCCCGTACCCCGGACGCGAAGGCGCTGGTCTTCGGCGAGCGCGCCCTGACGTACGCCGAACTGGACGCGCACATCAACCGGATCGCCCGCCTGCTGCTCGCCCGGGGCGCGGGACCGGAGAAGGTCGTGGCGCTGGCCCTGCCCCGGTCCATCGACATGGTGGCCGCGCTGTTCGCCGTCCTGCGGACCGGCGCCGCGTACCTGCCGCTGGACCTGGACCACCCCGCCGACCGGCTGCGGCTGATGGCCGAGGACACCGGACCCCTGTGCCTGGTGTCCACCACGGCCGTCGCACCGACCCTGCGCGGCGACGCCGGCGCCGTGGCGCCCGAACTGCTTCTGGACGACGAGGCCGTGGCCGCCGAGCTGGCCGCCCTGCCCGGCGGGGAGATCACCGACGCCGAGCGGCCCGCGTTCGCCCACCACGTGGCGGACCGCCTGGAGTACCCGGCGTACATCATCTACACCTCCGGCTCGACCGGCCGGCCCAAGGGCGTCGTCACCCCCTACCGTGGCCTGACGAACATGCAGCTCAACCACCAGAAGGAGATCTTCGACCCGGCCATCGCCTCGGCCGGCGGGCGGCGGCTGCGCATCGCGCACACCGTGTCCTTCGCCTTCGACATGTCCTGGGAGGAACTGCTCTGGCTCGTCGAGGGCCATGAGGTCCACGTCTGCGACGAGGAACTGCGCCGCGACGCCGAGGCGCTGGTCGCCTACTGCGACCGGCACCAGGTCGACGTGGTCAACGTGACCCCCACCTACGCCCAGCTGCTCATCGAGGAGGGCCTCCTCGAGCGGGACGAGACGGCGGGGAAGCACCGTCCGGCACTGGTCCTGCTCGGTGGCGAGGCCGTCTCCGACACGGTGTGGACGAAGCTGCGCCGCACGGAAGGCACCTACGGCTACAACCTGTACGGGCCCACCGAGTACACGATCAACACCCTCGGCGGCTCGACGACGGACAGCGCGACCTCCACGGTCGGCATGCCCATCCGCAACACCCGCGGCTATGTCCTCGACGCGATGCTGCGCCCCGTTCCGCCGGGCTGCCCCGGTGAGCTGTACATCGCCGGCACCGGCCTCGCCCGCGGCTACCACGACCGTCCCGCGCTGACCGCCGAGCGGTTCGTCGCCGACCCGTTCTGCGAGCCGGGCGGGACCCTCCTGCCCGACGGCGGGCGAGGAGGGAGGATGTACCGCACCGGCGACCTCGTACGGCAGCGCCCGGACGGCCTGCTCGACTTCCTCGGCCGCACCGACGACCAGGTGAAGATCCGCGGGTACCGCGTCGAGCTGGGCGAGATCGAGGCGGCCCTGTCCTCGCACCCCGAGGTCGCCCACGCGGCGGTCGTCGTGAACGAGAGCACCGGGACGAAGCGCCTCGTCGGCTACTTCGCACCGGAGGACGGCACGGAGGCGGACGACGGCCTTCTCCAGCGGCTGCGCGACCACCTGAAGACGGGGCTGCCCGACTACATGGTCCCGTCCGCTCTCGTCGCCGTGGACACCCTGCCGCTGACCGTCAACGGCAAGCTGGACGTACGCGCCCTGCCCGCCCCGGACTTCGCCGCTACGGGTGCGAGCCGGGCGCCGCGCACTCCGCAGGAGGAGACGCTGTGCGCCCTCTTCGCGGAGGTGCTCGGCCTGCCGGAGGGCAGCGTCGGTATCGACAGCGACTTCTTCGAACTGGGCGGCCACTCACTGCTGGCCACCCGTCTCGTCAGCCGTGCCCGTACCGCCCTCGACGCCGAACTCGCGATCCGCGACCTGTTCGAGGCACCCACCGTCGCGGAGCTGGTCGAGCGCGCGGCCCGCTCCGGCGGCGCCGCCCGGCCGGCGCTGACCGCCGGTGAGCGGCCCGACGAGCTGCCGCTCTCGCACGCCCAGCAGCGGCTGTGGGTCATCCAGCAGATCGAGTGCACCTCGGCGGCGTACAACTTCCCGCTGGTCATGCGGCTGCGCGGCGCCCTCGACGTCGACGCGTGGGCAGCGGCGCTCGCCGATGTGACGGCCCGCCACGAAGCCCTGCGAACAGTGTTCGTGGAGCCCGAAGGACAGGCGATCCAGCGCGTACTGCCCGCGGACAAGGCGCGTCCCGTCGTGGAGCGGCTGCGCGCCACAGAGGACGAGGTGCCCGCCCTCGTCGACGCGGTCACCAACCGGCCGTTCGACCTCGCCACCGAACTGCCCTTGCGTGCCACCGTCGTGGAGCTGGCGCCGGAGGACCACGTCGTCGTCCTGCTGCTGCACCACATCACCACCGACGAGTGGTCGGACCGCCCCTTCCTCCGTGACCTCGCCACCGCCTACGCCGCCCGAGTCGCGGGTGCGGCACCGGAGTGGGAGCCGCTGCCCGTCCAGTACGCCGACTACGCGCTGTGGCAGCAGCGCCTCCTCGGAGACCCGGCGGACGCGGACAGCCTCGCCGCACGGCAGCTGGACTACTGGCGTACGACGCTGGACGGCGCGCCCGAGGAGCTGGAGCTGCCCACGGACCGGCCGCGCCCGGCACGGCCGGCGTTCTCCGGAGCCGAACTGGACATCGCCTTCGGCGCCGATGTCCACGAGGGGCTGAAGCGGCTCGCCCGCGAGACCGGGGCCAGCATGTTCATGGTGGTGCACGCGGCCGTGGCCGCCCTGCTGCACCGCATGGGCGCCGGGACGGACATTCCCCTCGGATCGCCCATCGCGGGGCGCGGCGACGAAGCGCTGGACGACCTGGTCGGCTTTTTCGTCAACACGCTGGTGCTGCGCACGGACCTGAGCGGCGACCCGAGCTTCACCGAGCTGCTGGCCCGGGTCCGGGAGACCGACCTGGCGGCGTTCTCGCACGCGGACGTGCCGTTCGAGTCCGTGGTGGAGAAGCTCAACCCGACCCGGTCGCTGTCCCGGAACCCGCTGTTCCAGGTGATGGTCGGCTACCACGCCCGTACGGGCGACGGACTGGAACTGCCCGGCCTCCACGCCGACTACGTACCGTTCCGCATCCGCTCCGCCAAGTTCGACCTGGTGTTCAGCTTCACCGAGCACACGCCGGGCGACGGCGGCGACGGCTCCCTGAACTGCCGCCTGGAGTTCGCCACGGAGCTGTTCGACCACGACACCGCCGAACGGCTCGGCGGTCGCCTCAAGTCGCTCGTCGCGGCCCTCGTCGCCGCACCCGAGCGGCCCGTCTCGCAGGCGGAGATCCTCGGCGACGACGAGCGGCAGCTGGTCCTGGAAGGCTTCAACGCCATGTCCCGCGAGGTCGAAGAGGCATCGTTCCCGGCTCTGTTCGCGCGGCGGCTCGCCGAGTGCCCCGACGCGGTCGCCGTCGTCGACCGTGCCCGTTCCGTGACGTACGCGCAGCTCGACGCCCGGGCCAACAAAGTCGCCAGGCTGCTGGCCGCGCGCGGCGTCGGTGCCGAGAGTGTCGTCGGTGTCGCCGTTCCGCGCTCGGTCGACATGGTCGCCACGGTGCTTGCCGCACTCAAGCTGGGCGCCGCGTTCCTCCCGCTGGACCTGGTCCACCCGGCCGACCGTCTCACCTACATGATCGAGGACTCGCGGGCGGCGCTCGTGGTCGGCACCGAGCCGGTCGCGGGGAAGATCCCGGCGGTGGCGGGCGTACCGGTGGTGCTGCTCGACGAGCCCGCGGTGGCCGCCGAGCTGGACGCCCTGCCAAAGACCGCGCTCGAGAGCGACCAGGTCGGCCTGGACCAGGCCGCGTACGTCATCTACACCTCCGGCTCGACGGGTCGCCCCAAGGGCGTGGTGGTCCCGCACGAGGGCATCGCCAGCCTGGTGGCCACGGCAGTGGACCGGATGGGCCTGGAACGCGACAGCCGCGTCCTGCAGTTCGCGTCGATCGGTTTCGACGTCTTCGCCTTCGAACTGTCGATGGCCCTGTGTCACGGCGGCCGGCTCGTCCTCATCACCGACGAGGCGCGGGTCGCCGGCTCGGCGCTCACCGACTTCCTCGCGGACCAGCGGATCACCCACATGATCCTTCCGCCGTCCCTCGTGTCGGCCCTGCCGCCGGGCTGCGAGCTGCCCGAAGGGTCGACCGTCCTGGTCGGCACGGAGACCGTGCCGCCGGACCTGTTCGAGCGGTTCGGCGCCACGGCCCATCTGATCTGCGCGTACGGGCTCACCGAAGCGACGGTCAACTCCACGCTGTGGCCCGCGCGCGAGCACGGCGGCCTCCCCTCCGGCCGGGTGCCCATCGGCCGGCCCGACCCCAACACCCGTGCCTACGTCCTCGACGAGCACCTGCGGCCGGTCCCGCCCGGTGTCGCGGGCGAGCTGTACGTCTCCGGACGCGGCCTCGCGCGCGGCTACCTCGGCAAGACCGCGCTGACCTCCGAGCGGTTCGTCGCCGACCCGTTCGGCCCGCCCGGCAGCCGGATGTACCGCACCGGTGACCGCGCCCGCTGGCGCGCGGACGGCAACCTCGACTTCCTCGGGCGCGTCGACACCCAGGTGAAGGTGCGCGGCTTCCGCATCGAGCTGGGCGAGATCGAGGCGGCCCTCGCCGGACACCCGTCGGTCGCACAGGCCGCCGTGGTGCCCGACCGCGACGGTGACATCGTCCGGCTGGTCGGCTACGCCGTTCCCGAAGCCGGAGAACTCGACCCGCAGGAGCTGCGCACCCATGTCGCCGGTGTGCTCCCCGAGTACATGGTTCCGGCGCTCGTCGTGCCCCTGGACGGCCCGCTGCCCCTGACACCCAACGGCAAGCTGGACCGCAAGGCGCTGCCCACGCCGGACTGGGCCACGATGACGGGCGACGCGCTCCCGGCCACCGAGACGCAGGCCAGGCTCGCCGAACTGTTCTGCGAGATCCTCAAGCTGGAGAAGGTCGGCATCCACGACAACTTCTTCGCGCTCGGCGGCCACTCCATGGCCTCGATGCGGCTCCTGGGCCGCATCCGCGCCGAGTTCGGGGTCGAGCTGAGCATCCGGGACGTCTTCGACGCGCTGACGGTCGCCGGCATCGAGGGCAAGCTGAAGGGCGCGGCGACCGCCCGACCGGCGCTGCGCCCGGCGGAGGACCGCCACGAGCCGCTCCTGGCCGCCCCCGTGCAGCGCCGGCAGTGGGACGCGTACCGCCGTCACGCAGGCTTCGACCACGCGCTCGTACTGCGCTCTCCCGGCGGTCTGGACGCGGACGCCCTGTCCGCCGCGCTCGCCGATGTGGCTGCGCGTCATGAGCCGCTGCGTACGGCGTTCACGGAACGGGACGGCGTGCTGTACCACCGGGCCGCCGAGGCCCCGGCCCTCGTGCGGGAGGAGTGCGCGGACCTGGAGTCCCGCCTGACGGAACTGGCCGCGGGCGCCCCGCAACCGGACCGCGAGGCGCCGCTCAGGTCCCACCTGCTGACGGCGTCCACCGGCGAGCAGGCCTTGCTGCTCACCATGCACTACCTGGCGGTGGACGAATGGTCGGTCGTCCCCCTCTTCCGCGACCTCACGACGGCGTATGCGGCCCGTACGCAGGGCCGGGTGCCCGAGTGGCAGCCGCTGCCGGTCTCGTACACGGACTACGCCCAGTGGGCCCGTGAGATCTTGGGCGACCTGGACGACCCGGACAGCCGGGGCGGCCGGCAGCTCGCCTACTGGCGCGAGACGTTGAAGGACGCACCGGCCGAGCTTGCTCTCCCGGCGGACGGCCCGCGCTCGTCCTCGCCCGGCGCGGACCATGTGGGCTTCGTGCTGGACGAGCAGCTGCACGCGGCGATGGACGACCTGGCCCGGGCGACCGGCACCAGCATGTTCATGGTGCTGCACTCCGCCCTGGCGGCGCTGCTCACCGCCCACGGTGCGGGCACCGACCTGCCCATCGGTACGATGGTCGCCGGCCGTACGGACGACCAGCTGGCCGACCTGGTGGGCTGCTTCTTCAACACGGTCGTGCTGCGCACCGACTCGGCGGGCGACCCGACCTTCGCGGAGCTGCTGTCCCGGGTGCGGGAGAGCACGCTCAGCGCCCTCGACCGGCAGGAAGTCCCGTTCGAGGAGGTCGTACGCGCGACCGGACTGCCCCCGGAGGGCCCGCAGGTCATGGTGATCCACCATGAGCAGGCGGACCTCGAGCAACTCGAGGGCGGTGTCGGCTCCCTCGAAGCCGTACCGACCGGCTCGACGCGGGCGCAGCTGACCCTCAGCTTCTACGAACCGCGCGGCGACGGCCCGGTCCACTGCGGCCTGATCCACGCGACCGACCTGCTCGGCACCGCCAAGGCACGGCGGCTCGCCGACGAACTCCAGAGGCTGCTGCGCTCCGTGGCAGCCGACCCGGAACAGCCGCTCTCGGAGCTGTTCACCGCCATGACCGCACTTTCCACAAGGAGTGAAACCGCATGAGCACCAACCCGTTCGAGGACCCGCAGGGCCGCTTCCTGGTCCTGGTCAACGAGGAGAACCAGCACTCGCTGTGGCCGTCCTTCGCGGAGGTGCCGGCCGGCTGGCGGACCGCCTTCGGCGAGGACACGCGGGACGCCTGCCTCGCCTACGTCGAGGAGCACTGGACGGACCTGCGTCCGGCGAGCCTCGCCGCCCAACAGGGCTGACGCGCACAGCGAGACGCCGCCGCCCGTGGAGAGGGTTCTCCACGGGCGGCGGCGTCCTGGGCGGTCAGTAGTGGTAGCGGGCCTTGAGAATCTTGACTTCCTTGTCGTCCACCCGGTACACGAGCCGGTGCTCGTCGTTGATACGCCGCGACCAGTAGCCGGACAGGTCGCCTTTCAGCGGCTCGGGTTTGCCGATACCTGTGAACGGGGTGCGCTGGATCTCGCTGATCAGCCGGGTGATCCTGCGGGCTGTGCTGCGATCCGAGCTCAGCCAGAACAGGAGGTCCTCCCATCCGGCCGGGTCGAAGTGGACGCTCCTCACCCGTCACCCGCCAGGGCCTCAAGCTCTTCCATGGTCTTGGCGATGGTGGCGTCACCGGCTCTGTCGCGGGCGACGGCTTCCATGAGGCGTTGAGCGTTGGCAGGGGATTTCAGCAGGTAGACGGTCTCCTGCCAGGAGTCGTAGTCCTCGGCCGACATCAGAACGGCGTCGCCGCCCTTGGAGCTGATACGCACCGGGGCATGATCGTCGTTGACGCGCTTGATGAGCGGGAAGAGGTCCTTGCGGGCCTCACTGGCGCTTATGGTCATGTTAGCGGCACCTCTCTCCGAGTCGTACGATTGAACGGTACCAGCCTCGTACGAGTTTCGGGTACCACTCGGCCATGCAAGGTGGCGCTGAGCACCGCAAGGCTCCCGCCACGGGTGCGTGAGCGGGAGCCGCGGGGGGACGAAGGACGCGCCTATGCCGGCACGGCCGGTTCGCGGCGGCTGTCGGACCAGGCCGACCAGAGTTCGGCGTAACGGCCGCCCGCCGCGACGAGTTCGTCGTGGGTGCCCGTTTCGACGACGCGGCCCTGGTCCAGGACGACGACGCGGTCCGCGGTCGCCGCCTGGGGGAGGCGGTGGGCGACCATCAGGCCCGTGCGGCCCTCCAGGGCGCGCAGGGCCGCGGTCTCGAGGACGCGGGCGCCCGCGCTGCCGGCGTCGGCGGTGGCCTCGTCGAGGATGGCGACGGGCGGGTCGGTGAGGACGAGACGGGCGAGGGCCAGGTGCTGGGCCTGGGTCACCGTGAGGCGGTGTCCGCCCTCGCCCACGACCGTGGACAGGCCGTCGGGCAGTGCGTCGACCCACTCCAGGGCACCCACGTGGGCCAGCGCCGTGCGCAGCTCCTCGTCCGTCGCCTCGGGGTGGGCCAGCCGCAGGTCCTCGGCCAGCGGTCCGGCGAAGACGTGGACCTCCTGGCTGATCAGGGTGACCGCCCGCCGTACTCCGGCGGGGCCCAGTTCCCTGGTGTCCACGCCGCCGAGGGAGATCGAGCCGGACGCCGGGTCGTGCACGCCCGCGATCAGTTTCGCCAGGGTGGTCTTTCCCGCGCCGCTGGCGCCGACCAGGGCGACGCGCTCTCCGGAGCGTACGTCCAGGTCGACTTCGTGCAGCACCGGGTGGCCGTCCACGTACGCGTGGCCGAGCCCCGTCACCTTGACGGAGCCGTCGACCGGTGCGCCGACCGGCCCCTCGGGCTCCCGTTCGGCGGGGAGGCTCGACACGCCGACGAGACGGGCGAGGCTCGCCCCGGCGGACTGGGCGTCGTCGATGAGGAAGAGCGCCGCGTTGATCGGGTTGAACAGGCCGTGGAAGTAGAGCGCCGCGGCGGTTGCCGTACCGATGCTCACCGCGTCGTTCTCGACGAGGAGGAATCCGGTGACGAGGATCGACGTCATGCCGATGAACTCGGCGATGTTCAGGCGCGAGAAGAAGCCCGAGACGAGGCGCATGCCTCGCGCCGCCAGGTCGACGGCCGTCTGCGACCGCTGCTCCAGCAGCTGCGCGTGCCGGCCGTTCAGGCGGAACGCCCGTACCGTACGGACCCCGCCGACGCTGTCGAGCAGCTGGTGCTGCAGAGCGCCGGTCGCCACCCGGTGCGCGGCGTAGATGCTCGCGGCGCGCGGGATGTACCACCGCACCGTGAGGACGTGGACGGGGACGGCCACCAGGATGGCGAGCAGGAAGCGCCAGTCGAGGACGGTGAGGCCCACCAGTGTGAGCACGATGGTGAGGAAGGCGCCGGCGAACTCGGGCAGCGCCTGCCGTACCGCCCGCGCGATCAGGGTGACGTCGCCGGTCACTCGCGATGTCAGGTCGCCGGAGCCGGCTTGCTCGACCCGTTCGAGCGGCAGCCGCAGCGCCCGCGCGATGAACCGTTCACGCAGGTCCGCGAGAACCGTCTCGCCGAGCCTGGCGACAAGGGACTTGCCGATCGCGGTTGCGACGCCCCTGGCGACGGCGACCGCCAGGAGCAGCACCATGGGCACGGTCAGCGCGGCCGCGCCGCGTTCGTCCACGACGAGGTCGACGATGCGGCCGAGCAGCGGTGCGGTCAGCAGCCCGATGCCGGTGCCGACGACCAGTACGGTCACCGCGCCCACGGTCAGCAGCCGGTGACGGCGCAGCAGCCCCCGGACCACGGAGAGAGTCCGGGCGCCGGTGGCGGTGGGAAGGAGCTCGCGTTCGGGCGTGCCGGGTCCGCTCATCGTCCGTCCGTCGTCCTTCTCGTCTCGGTCCTGCCGGTCTTGGTCCTGCGGGTCTTGGTCCTGGCGGTCTTGGTCCTGAGGGTCTTGGTTCTGAGCCGTCGTCATGCCAGCACCGCCGTGCGGTAGCTCTCGTGGGCGCCGACCAGCTCGGGGTGGCTGCCCTCCGCGGCCACGCGGCCGTCGTCGAGCATGACGACGACGTCGGTGCCGGCGAGCAGGGCGGGGCTGGTGGTCACCAGGACCGTGGTGCGGCCCCGGCGCAGGTCGCGCAGCCGGGCCGCGATGCGGGCCTCGGTGACCGTGTCGACGGCGGTGGTCGGGTCGTGGACGACGAGGACCGGCGGGTCGGCGGCCAGGGCCCGGGCGAGCGCGACCCGCTGGCGCTGGCCGCCGGAGAGCGACCGGCCCCGTTCGGTGAGGACGGTGTCCACTCCCTTCGGCAGCGCCTGGGCGACATCGTCCGCCGCGGAGGCGGCCAGCGCCGGATGCACGTCCGCCCCGTCGTGGTCCGCGCCGGCCCGTACGTTGGCGAGGAGGCTGTCCTCGAACAGGTCGGCGTCGTGGTGGGCGACGAGGATCGTGCGGCGGGCGTCGCCGGGGTCGAGGTCCCTCAGCGGTACGCCGTCCAGCTCGACGGTGCCTTCTGCGGGGTCGACTTCGCGGCCCAGGCACAGGAGCAGGTCGTTCGCGGCGGCGGGGTCACGGGCGACCACGCCGACGACGCTGCCGGGGGCGATGTCGAGGTCGACGCCGCGCAGCGCGCCCTGGGTGACGCCCCGCAGCCGCAGCCGCCCGGCGAGCGGGTCGGGAAGCGCGGCCGTCCCGGCCGCGACGGCGGGAGGCGAGGCGAGGACCTCGGCGATCCGGTCGGCCGAGGCGCGGCCCTGGGCGAACTCGCCGTTGACGTAGGTGAGGAGCTGGAACGGGCCGAGGAGGTACTGGGCGAGGCCGACGGCCGCCACCAGGTCACCCACGCTGATGGTGCCGCTCATCGCCAGATGCGCGCCGACGAGCCCGATGACCGCGATGAAGATGCCCGTCAGGGCGAGGATCGCGCCATCGTGCCAGGCCCGGCTGCCGGCCGCCCGGAGGGCGGCGGCCAGCGAGCTCCTGCTGGTCACCCGGTACCGGGAGACCGCCGCCGGTTCGGCGCCGATGCCCTTCAGCACGCGCAGGCCGGCGACCAGGTCCGCGGCGACCCCGGACGCGTGGGCCGCGTGCTCCTGTTCGGCCTCGCTGCGCCGTTCGAGCGGGCGGCTGATGAGGTGGCCGACCAACAGCATGGGCGGCACGCCGAGGAGGACGGTCAGACCGAGCGGAACGGAGATGCGGAGCAGCGCCACCGCGCTGATGGCCAGTCCGGCGACCGCGGCCAGTGCGTACGGCAACGCGGAGGCGACCGAGCCGACGCGTCGGGCGTCGCCGGTCGCGACGGCGGTCAGCGCGCCGGGCAACCGCCCGGTGTCGGCGCCGCCCCGCGGGTCGAGCACCCGGGCGGCGAGGTCCTGCCGGATCCGGTGCGCGGCGCCTTCGGCCGCTCCTTCGGTGAGGCGCGCGGAGTTGCGGTAGCACGTGGACAGCACGAGGAAGAGAACGGCGAGCACCAGCAGCCAGCGCAGGAGGGCGCCGGAGGAGCCGGTCGCCACCGCCTCGTCGATGACCAGACCGATGACGACCGGGACGAGGGCCTCGCACGCCTGGTGCGCCATGCCGAGGACCGATGCTCCGACAACACGGCGGCGCTGATCGGCGAGTGCTCTTCGGAGGACATGGCCCCCCGTTGGTCCTCCAGCGGGCATGCGGTGCCTCCACAAGAAAAGCGCAGGATAGTTAGGTAAGCCTACCTTAATTGCGGGCCGTGCCAAGGGTGCGTGCGGGGTCCTGGCAGTGGCCCGTCCCGTGGGTGTCCACGCAGGTCGCACCGCCGCGTTGACCCCGCCGCGGCCGTACGGTTAGGCTCACCTAAGTTCTGTTGCTCGTCTGTCATGTCGCCTGCCGCATGGCAGTGTTCAACGCTTCGCGCGATGCGCGCGGCACTCGAAACCGCCGCCAGGGGAGTGGTCGTTGTCCGTCGAAGCCCAGGCGGCGTCCGGAACCGGGACCGGTCGCCCTGTCGAGCCCGTCGTGTCCACGGTGCGCCCGGCCGTGGCGGCGCTGCGCGGTCTCGGGCTGCTCGTCACGCTCGGCGTGCTCGTCCTCGTCTCACTGGTCAGTGTCTGGGTGGGCACCAGAGGGATTCCGTTCGCCTCGACATGGGACCTCCTGTGGCGATCTGACGGGTCGGAAGCCTCCGTCATCATCCACGACTACCGGATCCCCCGTACCCTCCTCGGCATCCTCGTCGGAGTGGCCCTCGGACTGTCGGGCGCCCTGATGCAGGCCCTGACACGCAATCCGCTCGCCGATCCCGGACTGCTCGGCGTGAACCTGGGCGCCTCCGCGGGCGTCGTCGTGGCCATCGCCTTCATGGGCGTGGCCGCGCCCTTCGGCTATGTGTGGTTCGCCCTCGCCGGGGCCGCCGCCGCGTCGGTGGGCGTCTATCTTCTCGGCTCCTCCGGGCGGAAACTCGCCACCCCCGAGCGGCTCGTCGTCGCCGGAGCGGCGGTGACCGCGGTGCTGTACGCCTTCAACTGGGGCGTGCTGCTGTTCGATCCGGAAGCGTTCGACCAGTTCCGTTTCTGGACCGTGGGCTCTCTCGCGGGGCGGTACTACGACATCGTGCTCCTCGTCCTGCCGTTCGTCGCCTTCGGCCTGGTCGTCGCCTTCCTGCTGGCGCCTTCCCTCAACGCCATGGCCATGGGCGACCAGATGGGGCGCGCCCTGGGCGTGAACGTCGGCCGGACCCGTGTGATGGCGGCCGTCGCCGTGATGCTGCTGTGCGGCGCCGCGACCGCCGCCGTCGGACCGATCAGCTTCGTGGGCCTGGCCGTTCCGCACATCGCCCGGTTCGTCGCGGGAGCCGACCAGCGCTGGGTGTTCGCGTACTCGATGCTGCTCGCGCCGGTCCTGCTCCTCGGCTCTGACGTGCTGGGCCGGGTGCTCGGCGCCCCGGGCGAGGTACAGGTCGGCATCGTCACCGCGTTCATCGGCGCGCCCTTGTTCCTCGCGCTGTGCCGCCGTCGAAAGCTGGTCATGCTGTGAGCGCCGTACAGGAGGGGAAGGCCTCCGTGCCCGGATCCGAGCACACCCCCGCTCCCCGCGTCATCAGCGGCCGGGTCCTGCGCACAGGAGCGGGCGGCGTCTCGCTGCGCGTGCAGGGCCGAACCGTCGCCGTGACCGCCGGGCTGCTCGTCTCGCTCGTCCTCGCCATGGGCATCACTCTGACCACCGGCGACTTCCCGCTCTCCGTCACCGAGGTCGTCCAGGCCCTGACCGGAAACGGCTCCGGAGCCGCCGACTTCGTCGTCAACACCCTGCGCATGCCGCGGATCCTGACCGCGGTGTTCGTCGGCGCGGCCCTCGCCGTGAGCGGCGCGATCCTGCAGAGCCTCACCCGCAACTCCCTCGGCAGCCCCGACATCATCGGCTTCACCAACGGCTCCGCCGTGGGCGCGCTCGTCGTCATCATCGTGCTGCACGGCAGCATGACCCAGATCGCGCTCGGCGCGCTGATCGGCGGCCTCCTCACGGCCCTCGCCGTCCACCTCCTCATGATCGGCCGCGGGCTGCAGGGCTTCCGGCTGGTCGTCATCGGAATCGGCGTCAGCGCCCTGCTGCTCGCCGCCAACTCGTACCTGATCACCCGGGCGACCTTCCAGGAAGCACAGGAGGCCCAGGCGTGGCTGATCGGCAGCCTGGGGAACCGGCTGTGGATGCACGCCAACGCCATCGGTCTCGCCCTCGCCGTCCTGCTGCCGCCGGCCCTCCTGCTCTCCCGCCGCCTCTCCATGGTGGAGATGGGGGAGACGACCGCCATGGCGCTCGGCGTCGATGTGGCGCGGACCCGAACGGTCCTCCTCGTCATCAGCGTCGCCCTCGCCGCGTTCGCCACCGCCGTCACCGGCCCCATCTGGTTCATCGCCCTGGCTGCCCCTCAAGTGGTCCGCAGACTCACCCGATCGTCCGGACCCGCGCTGCTGCCGTCCGCCCTCATGGGCGCCGTTCTGCTCGCCGTCAGCGACCTCGTCGTGCAGCGGGTGTTCGCACCCGCGCTCCTTCCGGTGGGCACGGCGACCGGCGCCATCGGCGGGCTGTACCTCATCTGGCTGCTGATCACCGAGTCGCGAAAGAGCCGCGCATGACTGGAACGAACTCCCCGCAGCCCCGGCTGCGCGCCGAGGCACTCACGCTGTCCTACGACCAGCGGACGGTGGCCACCTCGCTGAGCGTCGACATCCCCGACCACTCCTTCACGGTGATCATCGGTCCGAACGCCTGCGGCAAGTCGACGCTGCTCACGGCGCTGGCGCGGATGCTCAAGCCCAAGGCCGGGCAGGTCTACCTCGACGGCGCCGCCATCGCCTCGTACCGCTCGCGCGAGGTCGCCCGCCGGCTCGGCCTGCTCCCGCAGTCCTCCAGCGCGCCCGGCGGCATCACGGTCGGCGACCTCGTGGCCCGCGGCCGGTACCCGCACCAGCGGCTGCTGAAGCAGTGGTCCGCGGAGGACGAGGCGGCGGTCGTCGAGGCGATGCGGCAGACCGGGGTGCTCGAACTCGCCGACCGTCCCGTGGACGACCTCTCCGGCGGCCAGCGGCAGCGCGTCTGGCTGTCCATGGTGCTGGCCCAGCAGACCTCCATCCTGCTGCTGGACGAACCGACCACCTACCTCGACATCGCCCACCAGGTCGAGGTGCTCGACCTGTGCGCCGAACTGCACGCCGACAAGGGCCACACCGTCGTGGCGGTCCTGCACGACCTCAACCAGGCCTGCCGCTACGCCACTCACCTCATCGTGATGCGGCCCGGCGGAGTCATCGCCGCGCAGGGCGACCCGGCCACCGTCATGACCGCCGAGCTCGTCGAGGACGTGTTCGGTCTGTCCTGCCGGATCATCGACGACCCCGAGACCGGCACCCCGCTGATGATCCCGGCCGCCCCCAGGCGGTACGAGCGGGAGGCCCGCACGGGCGGCAGCCCGGACCCGGCCGCGGACGCCGTGCTCGCCGAAACCTCCTAGGGACGGACGGACTGCCCATGCTGCTGTGCACGAGGCTGACGAACGCGCACATCCTCACCATGGATCCGGACCACCCGGTCGCCCACGACCTGGGCATCTGGCAGGGCCGGATCGTGGGCCTCGACGAGGCCGTTACCGCACTGCCCGCCCGCGAGGTCATCGACCTCCAGGGCGCCACCGTCCTGCCCGGATTCATCGACAGCCACGTCCACCTGGCGTGGACGGGCCTCAAGGCGAGCTCCCCGAGCATCGCCGGCCTCGAACGCGTCGAGGACGTCCTCGACGCCGTGCAGGACGCCGCCCTGCGCGCCCACGCCCCCGGTGAGTGGGTCAGCATCGGCGGCTACGACCAGCGGGCCCTCGGACGGCACCTGACCGCAGCGGAACTCGACCGAGTCAGCCACGGCCGCCGCGTGTTCGTCATGCACGACTCCGGCCACGCCTGCGTCGTCAACAGCGCCGTGCTCGACCTGCTGCCGGCCGGTGTCCCCCACGACGACGGCGTCCTCGTGGAGAGCGCGATGGGCGCCGTACGCAGCCTGCGCCTGCCGTACTCCCAGCAGGAGCTCGCGGACGCCGTCGAACACGCCGCACGCGTCTGCCTCGCCGAAGGCATCACCGCCTGCGCCGAGGCCGGTATCGGCGCAGGCCTGCTCGGCCACAGCCCCGTCGAGCTCGGCGCCTACCAACTCCTGCGCGACCAGGGCCGCCTGCCCCTGAGGATCCAGCTCATGCCGGGCGGCGACACACTGCGGCCGCTCGGCGCGCACGACCACGACGGCATCCCGCGCGCGCTCGACCTGGGCCTGCGCACAGGGTTCGGCGACGACTGGCTGTCGCTCGGTGCGCTCAAGATCTACACCGACGGCGGCATGATGGCCCGCACCGCCGCGCTCACGTCCCCGTACGAGGGCATGACCCACACGGGCCGGCTCCAGGACGACCCCGAGCACCTCACCTCCCTCATCGTCGACGGACACCTCGCCGGATGGCAGCTCGCCGTCCACGCGATCGGCGACCGGGCCGCCGACCTCGCCCTGGACGCCCTGGAACGGGCCCAGACGCTGCGGCCCCGCCCCGACGCGCGCCACCGCATCGAGCACGCCGGGCTCGTCCGGCCCGACCAGCTGACCCGCTTCGCCCGCCTCGGACTCAGCGCCGTGATCCAGCCCAGCTTCCTGCGCTACTTCGGCGACGACTATGCGGCCGTCATGGGTGCGGAGCGCGCGCCCTGGATGTACCGCGGCCGGGCCTTCCTCGAGCACGGCATCACGCTCGTCGGCAGCTCCGACCGACCGGTCACCGACGGAGCGCCGCTGCGGGCCGTCCAGTTCATGGTCGAGCGGGCTTCGCTCTCGGGGCAGCTCATCGGTCCCGAGGAGGCCATCACCGTCGACGAGGCGCTGCGCGCCTACACGGTCGCCGGGGCCTACGCCTCGCACTGGGAGGACAGCGCCGGTACGCTCACTCCCGGCAAGCGCGCCGACTTCGTCGTCCTCGGCGACGACCCCCGCCGCGTCGATCCGTCCAGGATCGGCGACATCGAGGTCGTCGCGACCTTCGTGGACGGCCGTGAGGCGACGGAGGGACGGAAACTGTGAGCGGCGGCATGCATCATCCGGGACGACCGTGCTCGTAGGGGCGCATCCGGCGCAGCTGGGGACGACCGGGCTGCCCGCACCCTGGGAGCCCGGGGAGGCCGAGGTACACCTGTGGGCCGTGGGGGTCGACGCCTACGCGCCCGACGCCCTGGCGGGGGAGGGGCTGCTCGACCCCGACGAACGGGCCCGGTGCCGAGCCTTCGTGCGGGATGCCGACCGGGTCCGGTACCGCGTCGCGCACGTGGCGCTGCGCCGGCTCCTCGGGGCCTATCTGGACCGGGACCCGGCGGCCGTACGCCTCGTACGCGAGCCGTGCCCCGGTTGCGGCGAGCCGCACGGCCGCCCCGCCGTGGCCGGCGCGCCCCTGCACTTCTCGCTCTCCCACGCAGGTGACGCCGTGCTGCTCGCCTTCGCCGGGGTACCGGTCGGCGTCGACGTCGAGGAGGTGCCGGCCGCCGACGCGGCGGCCGAGGTGGCGGCCATTCTGCACCCGGCCGAGCGGGCCGAACTCGCCGCGCTGCCACGGTCGGAGTTCCGCGCGGCGGTGGGCCGCTGCTGGTCCCGCAAGGAGGCATACCTGAAGGGCGTCGGCATCGGCCTCGGTGAGCCCCCGTCAGTGACGTACGTGGGCACGGGCCGGGTGCCGGGAGCCGTGCCCGGGTGGACCGTGACCGACGTGGCGAGCCCGCCGGGATACGCCGCCGCCTGTGCGGTCCGTACGGCGGAGGCGACTTGAGCGATAAGCTTAGGTAAGGCTAACCTATCTTGACTGTGTTTCACCGGGACGGCACAGCGCACCAAGAGGGCGCCTCGCACGGTGGAGCCGAGGAAGGAACGCCTTGATCACGGCCACGCCGCGCCCCGCCACGCTGCTGTCCGACGCGCCCCACCCGACGTGTGCACCTTCTGCCCCCGTCCTGCCGGTGCGCTCCGCCCGCTCCCGGGACGCCGCGGCGCTCGCCGCGCTCTCCGAGCCGTTCGTCCGCTCCGGCGCACTGCGTGCCCGCCCGTTCCAGGTCTACACATGGCACGCCAGGGACTTCCTGGTGGCCGAGGCTCCCGACGGAACGCTCGACGGCTGCCTGGCGCTCCGTCACCACACCGAACCGGCACACGACGGACGGGCGACCGGAATCCTCTACAACTTCTGCGTCGCGCAGCACAGACAGGGCGGCGGGCTGGGCGCACAGCTCCTGTCCGCCGCGCTGGCCGAAGGCAGGTCGCGGGCACTCGACATGCTGTTCACCGCGACGACCGGAAGCGGCCGCCTCTTCCTCCACCACGGCTTCGTCCACGTCTCCCCGCGCCTCGCACCGAAGACCTGGGCGCGCTCGCTGGACCCGCGGCGCAACGCCAAGGTGTTCGCCTGCGTCCTGTGACCACGGCCGTGCACGGCATACGCAACGACGGACAGTGGCCCGAGCCGAATGGCTCGGGCCCTGTCCGTCGTGACGGCATTCCGGAGTCAGGCGCCCAGAATGCCGGGCAACTCCTTCACCAGCGCGGAGATTTCCTCCTCCGTGACCGTCAGGGCCGGAGCCAGCCGGACGGTCGACGTGCCGGTCGCGGTGACCAGGAACCCGGCATCCTGAGCGGCCCGCTGCACGCGTGCCGCCACCGGTTCGGCGAGGGCGACACCCAGCAGCAGCCCGGTGCCCCGCACTTCCCGCACGAGCGGGCATCTCAACTCCTCGATGCCCCGGCGCAGTTCCTCTCCCTTGCGCACGACCCGCGGGAGCAGGTTCTCCGTCTCGATCGTCTCCAGCACGGCGAGCCCGGCCGCGCACGCCACGGGGTTGCCGCCGAAGGTGGACCCGTGGTCCCCGGGGCCCAGCAGGTCCGCCGCCCTCCCGAATGCCAGGGTGGCGCCGATCGGCAGCCCGCCGCCGAGGCCCTTCGCGAGGGTCACCACGTCGGGAGCCATGCCGGGGACCGACTGATGGGCGAACCAGCGCCCTGTACGGCCGATGCCCGTCTGCACCTCGTCCAGGACCAGCAGTGCCCCCGTGGCGTGTGTGATCTCCCGCGCCGCCCGGAGATACCCGGGCGGCGCCGGCACGACCCCCGCCTCACCCTGGACCGGCTCCAGGACGACGGCCGCGGTGTCCTCTGTGACCGCGCAGCGCAGGGCCTCCACGTCTCCGAACGGTACGTGTGTGACCGCACCGGGCAGCGGCAGGAACGGGTCGCGCTTGGCGGCCTGCCCGGTCAGGGCCAGAGCGCCCATGGTGCGTCCGTGGAACCCGTGCTCGGCGGCGACCATGTGGGTGCGCCCGGTCCGCCGGGCGATCTTGAAGGCCGCTTCCACCGCCTCCGTACCCGAGTTGGCGAAGAACACCCTGCCCGTCCGCCCGAACAGGGCCAGCAGCCGCTCCGCCAGGGCGACGGCCGGTTCCGAGACGAAGAGGTTCGACACATGCCCCAGCCGGGAGACCTGGGCGGTGACCGCTTCGACCACTGCCGGATGCGCGTGCCCGAGCGTGTTGACCGCGATCCCGCCGGTGAAGTCCGTGTAGGCACGGCCCGATTCGTCCCAGACCGTGCTGCCTTCACCCCGGACGAGCGCCGGCCGGGGTGTGCCGTACGTGTTCATCATGACCGCGCTCCAGCGGTGCGCCAGTGGTCCGGCGCTCTCGTCGGCGGTCACGTGCGGTCCTCCTTGGTCTCGGGGGCCTCGTCCGGGACGACCGTGGTGCCGGGGCCTTCCTCGGCGAAGACGCCGCGGAGCAGGGCGTGCGGCACCCGGCCGTCCAGCACATGGGCCTTGCGGACGCCCCCGCGCACCGCCCGCAGACAGCCCTCCATCTTCGGGAGCATGCCGCTCGCGAGCCCCGGCAGCAGCGCGTCCAGTTCACCGGCCGCGAGGCGGCCGATCACCTCGGTGCTGTGCGGCCAGTCCGCGTACAGGCCTTCGACGTCGGTCAGCACCACCAGCCGTTCCGCGCCGAGCGCGACGGCCAGCGCCGACGCCGCGAGATCGGCGTTGACGTTGTAGACCTCCCCGTCCGCACCGCGCGCGACGGGTGAGACGACCGGGATGCGGCCCTCCTCGAGCAGGGTGCGCACCGTGGCGGGCTCCACGGCCACGACCTCTCCGACGAGACCGATGTCGACCGGCCGTCCGTCCACCATCGCCGGGCGCCGTACGGCGGTCATGGTGTGCGCGTCCTCGCCCGACATCCCCACGGCGAAGGGGCCATGGGCGTTGAGGGCGCCGACCAGGTCCCGCTGCACCTGGCCGGTCAGCACCATGCGGACCACGTCCATGGTCTCCGGCGTCGTCACGCGCAGCCCCGCCTCGAAACGGACCTCCAGGTCGAGGCGGTCGAGCATCGCGCTGATCTGCGGTCCGCCCCCGTGCACGACGACCGGACGCAGTCCCGCGTGCCACAGCTCCACGACGTCCTGTGCGAACGTCCGGTGGAGCGCGGGGTCCACCATGGCGTTGCCGCCGAACTTGACGACCACCGTCCGGCCCTGGAGCTCCTCCAGCCACGGCAGGTCGGCGGCCTTCAGGCCGGCGGCCGTCACGTCGGCAGCGGTCAGGCCGGCAGCCGTCAGGTCGGTGGCCGCGGCGGGCCGGCCGACCGGGAGTGATCTCATCCGCGTCGTCCCCTGCCCGTTCATGAGCTGTACGCACTGTTCTCGTGGACGTACTCGGCGGTAAGGTCGTTGGTCCAGATCACCGCCGAGGAGTCGCCGGCGCACAGATCCACCGTGACCGTGATCCGGCGGCCCGACAGGTCGACCTTGTCCCTGGACTCGCCCGCCGCGCCGTTCCGGCACACCCAGACGCCGTTGATGGCCACGTCGAGGCTGTCGGGATCGAAGGCGGCCGACGTGGTACCGATCGCGGACAGCACCCGGCCCCAGTTCGGGTCCTCCCCGTGCAGCGCGCACTTGAGGAGGTTGTTCCGTGCCACGGACCTGCCCACTTCGACGGCGTCCTCCTCCGAGGCGGCGCCGACGACGGCCACCTCGATCTCCTTGGACGCGCCCTCGGCGTCGGTCACCAGCTGCCGCGCCAGATCCAGGCACACCGCGTGCACGGCCTCGGTGAAGTCCGCGGGATCGGGGGCGACTTCCGAGGCGCCCGATGCGAGCAGCAGCACGGTGTCGTTGGTGGACATGCAGCCGTCGGAATCCACCCGGTCGAAGGTGGTGCGCACCGCCTCGCGGAGCGTCGGGTCGAGAGCGGCAGCGCCGACGTCGGCGTCCGTGGTGAGGACGACCAGCATGGTGGCGAGACCGGGTGCGAGCATGCCCGCGCCCTTGGCCATGCCGCCCACGGTCCAGCTCCCGCGGGTGACCACGGCGGTCTTGTGCACCGAGTCCGTCGTCTTGATGGCGACGGCCGCGTCCTGGCCGCCGTCGGCCGACAGCCGCTCCGCGGCGGTGTCGATGCCCGCCGTGACCCGGTCCATCGGCAGCGGGACGCCGATGAGCCCGGTGGAGCACACCGCGACGTCGTACGGGTCCATGTCCAGGGCCCCGGCCGTGCGCTCGGCCATCAGCTGTGCGTCGGCGGCGCCCGCCGTCCCCGTACAGGCGTTGGCGCCACCGGAGTTGAGGACGACGGCCGATATGCGGCCGTCGGCCAGGGCGCGCCGGGACCAGCGTACGGGGGCGGCCTGCACGCGGTTGGAGGTGAAGACGCCGGCGGCGGCGCGCGACGGCCCTCGGTTCACCACGAGGGCCAGATCACGGTCACCGGATGCCTTGATGCCGGCGGCTGCACCGGCGGCAAGGAATCCACGGGCAGCGGTCACGCTCACGGAGCGACTCCATTCGTGGGCAGGCCCAGCCGTTCCGGCAGGCCGAGGGCGACATTCATGCACTGCACCGCGCCACCCGCGGTGCCCTTCGTGAGGTTGTCGATGGCGCTCACGCAGATCAGCCGCCCGGAGTCCGGGTCCACGGCGATCTGTACCTGCGCGGTGTTGGAGCCGGCCACGGCGGCGGTCGAAGGCCACTGCCCGGGCGGCAGCAGCCGTACGAACGGCTCGTCGGCGTATGCGGCTTCGTAGGCCGCGCGCACCTCGTCCTCCCCGGTCGTGGCCGCGCCCGCACGCAGGCGGGCCGAGCAGGTGGCGAGGATGCCCCTGGGCATGGGAGCCAGGGTCGGGGTGAAGGAGACGGTGACGTGTTCGCCCGCCACCTGGGAGAGGTTCTGTGTCAGCTCGGGTGTGTGCCGGTGGCCGCCCCCGACTCCGTACGGGCTCATGGAGCCCATCACCTCGGCGCCGAGCAGCTGCGGTTTGAGTGCCCGTCCGGCGCCCGACGTTCCACTGGCCGCGACGATCACGGCCTCCGGCTCCACCAGGCGGGCGCCGTAGGCGGGGAACAACGCCAGCGTGACCGCCGTCGGGTAGCAACCGGGCACGGAGATCCGGCTACTGCCCGTCAACTCCGTTCGTGTGCCCGGCAGTTCCGGGAGCCCGTACGGCCATGTCCCCGCGTGCTCGGATCCGTAGAAGCGCTTCCACTCGGCGGCGCTGCGCAGCCGGAAGTCCGCGGCGCAGTCCACGACGAGGGTGTCGTCCCCGAGGGCGCGCGCGATCGGCGCGGACTCACCGTGGGGGAGTGCGAGGAACACGACGTCGTGTCCGCGCAGGACCTCGGCCGAGGTCGGCTCCAGCGTGCGGTCGGCGAGCGAGCCGAGATGCGGATGCGTGTCTGCGACCCGGCGCCCCGCACTGCTGTGGGCCGTCACGGCGCCGATCTCCACGCAGGGATGGGTGGCCAGGAGGCGCAGCAGTTCACCGCCGGCGTAGCCACTGGCCCCGGCCACCGCGACCCGTACGGTCATGTTCGTTCCGTCTTTCCTTGTGTGGAGCTCGTTGAGCGGAGGAGCTCGTGTGTGGGGGCTCGTGCGCGGGTAGGCAGAGGAGGGCTCTCACGCGTTTCGCGTCGCCTTCTGGAGCAGCAGGTCGCGCAGGAGTGCGTCCGTTGTGCAGACCACGCCGCTCTTGGCCGCCCACCGCAGGGCCATGGTGTGCTCCTCCGCGGAGAAGTCGGCCACGGCGTCCGCGACGACAAAAGGCTGAATGTCGTTCATGAAGGCGTCGGCGGCTGTCAGGAGGACGCCCAGGTGGGCGTGCACACCGCAGATGATCAGTTGGTCCCGTCTCTCCAGGCGCAGCAGTCTGCCCAGATGGCTCCGGAGGAAGGCGTTGTGGCGCACGTTCGCCAGCAGGTGTTCTCCCTGGCGTGGGGCGAGCGGGGCGATGATGGCCGCGGCGTCGGGCTCGTCACCGATTCCAGGACCCCAGACGTCCGCCACGAGCCCGCGCTGACCGGGCAGTTGGGCTGCCGGCTCGGCACTGAAGATCACCGGCATGCCGAGCGATCCGGCGAGTTCCCGCAGGGTGGTGATGTTGCGGACCATGTCCACGACCGGCGACCCGTCCTGCGGAAACGCCCGTACGAAGTGGTTCTGCATGTCGTGGACGAGGAGTGCCGCCCGGTCGGGGTCGATGTCCCAGGAGGCGCACGACGGGGGGAGTGTGGTGCGGTCGGGCATCGGATATGACGCGATGACTGGCAAGCCCATGACTGTCCCTCCCCGGACGACGTGCATGCGCATCCATGCACCGAACGAACTTAGATAAGCCTAACCTAACCAACGGGCGTGGGGTTCGGTCAGCCGACCTTCCAGTAGCCGAGGGCGTGCAGCCGCTCCTTCGGTACGCCGAGCTGCTTGCGGGCGAAGGAGGTGAGGGCGCGGGTGGTGGTGGTGTCGCAGGCGATCCAGAGGTAGGACGAGTCGTCCATGCGCTCCGCGAGGGCTGCGCGGACCGTCTCGACCAGGTGCGCGCCCTCGTCCTGGCGCGGCAGCTGGATGACCTCGCGGGTCGCGGTGCCGCAGGTCGGGGCGTGGTCGCTGTCGCGGGGGTGGGAGGTCTCGTACCAGATCGTGGCCGGGGTCAGTGGCATCGCGTCGAGCAGTGAGTCGATGGCCGGGCGGGACGCCGGATCGCCGACGACGAGGAGCCGCGACGGCAGAGGGCCGGGCACGCTGAACTCCGAGCCCTGAACCGTCGCCTCGATGGTGTCGCCGGGGCGTGCCGAGCGGGCCCAGTCGCTCGCGCGGCCGGGGTGGAGGACGAAGTCCATGCTGAACGTGCCCGCGGCGGGGTCGGGGGCGACGAGGGTGTAGGCGCGCTGGTGAGGGCGGTCGCCGTTGTCGAACCACAGGCGCACCCACATGGTCGGATGGACTCCCGTGGTGCGGAGCATTCCGCCGTCCGTGAAGGACAGGCGGTGGAGCCGCTCCGAAATCCGCTCGTTCGACCGGACGGTGAAGGTGAAGTCCTTGCCGCGCATGAGCTTGAGGACGGTGCCCTGCCAGCCGTGTCCCACGTTGTCTCCCTACAGGTTCGTGATGACGGGTTGCGCCTTATCCGAGGTGAGGCACGAGGAGTTGGCTGATTCGCTCGCCCGCTTCCGCGGCGTTCCGGGCCGGTGCCGGGAACAGCAGGCGCAGGTCGCAGTGACCAATGGGGTATTCGCAGCGCAGTGTGATGCCTCGACGGTCCAGGGCCAGCGGCACGGCTCGGGTGAAGCCCTGTGGAACCCGGGACCCGGCGAGCGCCACCAGCCCGGCCAGCATGTCCTCGTGTGCGTCGGCGAGATGAGTGAGCATCGCCGCCTCCTCGATCGCGAGTGGATCGGGGGAGGCCAGGGTCATCTCGTCGAGCCCCACGTCGACCGTTTCGGCCGGCGTGCTCAACGTGACGCGCGCGGTGTCGAGGCGCAGGGCCGCGGCGTCCCCGCGCCTGTCCGGCGTCAGCCACCCCGAGACCGTGACCCGGGCCCGCACGCGGGCGCGCGTCGCGGTCGGCGTGATGTCCGTGAACTCCAGCAGGGCGGCGAGGCTGCCGCGCGGCGCGTGCGCTACCTGGGCGGCGAGGGGGCTGTCGGCCTGCGGATGCAGCGTGATCCGCCCCCTCCGGCTCACGGAGTGCATGCCGATCAGGTCGTACGCCTGGCCCTGTGTGGTGAGGGAGAGGGAGACGGCGCGGGCAAGGACGGTGCGGACCTGTTCCGCCGCGGTCGGCTCGGTCGGCTCGGTCGGCGACGTCTCGGCTACGGGGCTCAACGGGACTCCATGCGGTACGGGTTGGGCGGGCCGGGGTGGTGGGTTCTCCGGCATGAGCCCAACCCCCCTTTGAGCGAGGTAAGGCTAACCTTACTTGATGGGTGTGTCCATGCGGGTGTGAACGCTGTTGCCAGGTGTGAGCGCGCGGGGCGTGCCGCCACGATGTGCGTCGCGCACCCCGCGTACCCGGGCGGCGGACCCGGGCGCGCCCGGGAGGGCGGCTCAGCGGCGGGGGGAGCCGGACGCGACGTGAGGGCGGCTCGGTACCGGGGGAGCCGGACGCGACGTGAGGGCGGCTCAGCGGCGGGCGCGCTGGGCGGCCACCACCTGGCGCAGGGTGCGATCGCCCGCGCCGCCGCGCTGGACGCGCTCGGCGAAGCCCGGGAACTGGCCTGCGATCGCGCCCAGCAGCCGCAACTCGAACGGCGCGACGTTGATTTCGGCGACGTCGCGCTCCACGGCCCGTACCACCCCGGCGACGACCTGCCGCGGCGACACGGTCCGCATGCCCGCCGGGGGCTTCGCGCCCGTCGCGGCGAACATGCCGACGTCCCTCACGAATCCGGGCTGGACGATCGACACGCCGACGCCCGTGCCGTGCAGGTCCTGGCGCAGCCCGAGCGCGAAGCCGCGCAGACCGAACTTCGTCCCGCTGTAGAGGGACGCCGATTTCGTCGCGGCCTTGCCCGAGATGGAACCGACGAAGGCGAGATGGCCGCTGCCGGCCTCGACCATGGAGGGTGCGAGCAGGCGGGCGAGCATGACGGGGGCGCGCAGGTTGACGGCGAAGGCGCGGTCGATCTGTCCGGGCGTGTAGTCGAGCAGATCGCCGCTGGAGGGCAGGGCGGCGTTGGCGATCAGAATGTCCGGACCGGATGCCTCCTCGGCGAGCCGTTCCACATCCGCCGCTTCGGCCAGATCGGCGACGACCGCGCGGGCGCCGAGGCGTTCCGCGAGCGGTTCGAGGGCCTCGGCGCGCCGGCCGCTGAGAATCAACTTCGCTCCACGGGCGGCGAGTTCGGCGGCGAGCGCGCCGCCTATACCGCCTGTCACCCCGGTGAGCAGAACGGTTGCTCCGGTGATCCGCATCTGGTTACCCTCCAGTTCTGTTCGTTCGAACGAACAATAGGGAGGCGGTCACAGCGTGTCCACAGACGAATTCGGCGGACTGGCGGAACACATCAGGGCCTTGGCGGCCGGCGAGACGACGTCGGAGGCGCTCGTCGTGGGCGCACTCGCCCGTATCGAGGCGACGCAGGGCACCATCAACGCCTTCCGTACCATCCGCTTCGCGCAGGCCCTCGAAGAGGCGCGGGACGCCGACCGGCGGCTCCTGGCGGGCGCGGGGGTCCCCCCTGGACGAAGTCCTTGGGGGAGGCTGCCGCTGCTCGGCGTACCGATCGCCGTCAAGGACGACACCGATGTCGCCGGCGTGCCCACCTACTTCGGCTGCCCGGGTGAGATCCCGGAGGCCACGGCCGACGGCGAGGCCGTCCGCAGGCTGCGGGCCGCCGGCGCCGTCGTCGTCGGCAAGACCAACTCCTGTGAACTGGGCCAGTGGCCCTTCACCGAGGGCCCCGCCTTCGGCGCCACCCGCAACCCCTGGTCCACCGGCCACACCCCCGGCGGCTCGTCCGGCGGGTCCGCCGCCGCCGTCGCCGCGGGTCTTGTGCCCGCGGCCCTCGGGTCCGACGGCGCCGGCTCCATCCGCATCCCTGCCGCCTGGACCCACCTCGTCGGCATCAAGCCCCAGCGCGGCCGCGTCTCCGTCCACCCGTACACCGACTGCTTCCAGGGCCTCACCGTCAACGGACCCCTCGCCCGGACGGTCGCCGACGCCGCCCTGCTGCTCGACGCGGCGTCCGGCGCGCACCCCGACGAGCCGTACCACCCCGACGCAATCGACGCCTCGGCAGCCGCCCGCCGCGAACCCGGCCGGCTGCGCGTCGCGCTCGCCCTGCGCCCGCCTCTCACCCTCACCGGCGCCCGCCCGCACCCGGAGGTCCGGCGGGCGGTCACCGACCTCGCGGAGACCCTCGCCCGTCTCGGCCACCAGGTCGAAGAGGCCCGCCCCCGCTACGGGCTCATCGGCCTGAGTTTCCTGCCGCGCGCCGCCACCGGCATCGCCGAGTACGCCGACCGGCACCCCGACCCTTCGCTGCTGGACGCCCGCACCCGGTCCTCCACCCGTTCCGGCCACCGGCTCGGCGGACGGGTCGTGCGCGCGGCCCGCGCCCGTGAGGCGGCGCAACACCGCAGGATCGGCGGGTTCTTCGACCGCTACGACGTCCTGCTCACCCCCAGCACGGCTTCCCCGCCCCCGCGCATCGGCGCCTTCGACGGACTGTCCGCGCAGCGCACGGACGTCGGTATTGCCGCCGCCTGCCCGTACGCATGGCCCTGGAACGTCCTCGGCTGGCCCGGCGTGAACGTGCCGGCCGGTTTCACCCACGACGGCCTTCCCGTCGGAGCCCAGCTGCTCGGGCCGGAAGGCGGCGAGGAACGGCTCATCTCCCTCGCCGCCCAGCTCGAGGCGGAGCTGCGGTGGTACGAGAAGCGTCCGCCCACCCCCGCGACCAGCGAAAGCGCTCCGATGGGACAATGACGGCATGTCCACCGCCGCCCGTTCAGCGCCCACCAGGCAGCGCATCATAGAAGCCGTCCTGCTCATCATCGGCAGGGACGGCGTGGCGGCCGTGACAAACCGGCGCATAGCCAAGGAGGCGGGAGTCTCGCTCGGCTCGGTCACGTACCACTTCGAGACGCAGCACGAGCTGCTGCGCGAGAGCCTGCTGCACTTCGTGCGCGACGAGACCCGCCGCTTCACCGAGCTGGCCGACGGATGCCGGAGCGAGGGCATCGACATCGCGGGCGCCGCGGCCCTCGCCGGCCAGGTCGCGGGCGGAATCGGCTTCGACAACGGCCACATCGCGACGTTCGAGCTGTACGTCGAGGCCGGACGCGACGAGCGCCTGCGCGAGGCCGCCTCCGAGGCGTTCGCGGCCTACGACCGGCTCGCCACGGAGATCCTCACCGGCCTCGGCGTCCCCGGCGCGGAGCGGCTCGCCGCGACGACGGTCGCCCTGGTGATGGGTCTTCAGCTGCGCCGGCTCGCCACCGGCGGGCCCGCGGAGGACCTGGTGGACGCGCTGCTGCTGCTCGCGCGCGGCGCGGTGGGTCCCGAGGTGCTCGGTCTGCCCGCCGGGCAGTGACCGCGGTCGGTGCGGAGGCGCTCGGTCTGCCCGCCGGGCAGACCGCCCACACGCGGCTACCGGGCCCTGATCGACACCCGGGACGGAGGGCTCGTCGTCCGCCCACCGGGCCGGGTGGAGCGCGTCCGGTATGGAGGTGTTCACCCGCCGTGAACGCGAGCTCACGGCGCCGACGGCGCTGGGCTGAAGAACGAGGAGATCGCCGCCCGCATGGTGATCAGCCCGTTCACCGCCAAGACGCACATCAGCCGCGCGATGACGAAGCCCGGCGCCAGGGGCGGGCCCAACTGGTCGTCTTCGCCTGCGAATCGGGCCTGGTCGAGCCGCGTGAGCCGTCCGGTCGGCGTGGGCAGCCCCGGCCGCCCGGGTGTGCCGGTCCCTGAGACGCAGGTCCGCGAAGCGTCGGCCCTTGATGCGCGCCCGACACCACAAAATTACCCTGAAAGGGTGCATATCACTCGCCGGTGCTTCCTGTTCGTGCTTGCCGCGGGGCTGCCGCTGGGCCTGCTGCCCGCGCAGGCCTCCGAGACCGCTGTCCCGCGGCTGTCGGCCACCGTCAGTGAGGTGTCCGCGGCCCGGCTCGGCGCGAGCCATGAGCCCGGCTGTCCGGTGCCGCCGTCCCGCCTGCGGCTCATCGAGATGAACCACTGGGGCTTCGACGGCCGCATCCACCGAGGAGAGCTGATCGTGCATCAGGACGTGGTCCGGCCCGTGCTGCGCATCTTCGAAAAGGTCTTCGAGGAACACTTCCCGGTCCACCGCATGCGCAGCATGGCCGAGTACGGCGGCAGTGACACCAAGGCCATGGCGGACGACAACACCTCCGCCTTCAACTGCCGCCGAGTAACCGGCGATTCGAGCCACCTGTCACGGCACTCCTACGGCGACGCCATCGACATCAACCCCGTGGAGAACCCGTACGTGGACCGCGCGGGCGACATCCACCCCCCGGCCGGCGAGCAGTACCTGGACCGCGACCGGCACGCCAAAGGCATGCTCAGGCCCGGCGACGCCGTCACCACCGCGATGAGAGAGGCCGGTTGGCAATGGGGCGGCCACTGGTCCCCGCCCGACTACCAGCACTTCTCGGCCGACGGCACCTAGCAGCGGACGTACGGGGGGACGTGGGGGCGGACGACGGTCCGTCCCGCAGACCCTGCGCAGTGGCGTCCGACCGCCGACAGCTCGAAGGCAGGCCGGAGGCGGCCCGGCGCTGAGCCGGCGCCCGTGGGAGAAGCGGCCGGCGGGCCCGCGTTCCCCTGTGGCCTTGCCCGGAGCCGGCCGGCACTCCGCCCGCGCGTTTCGTGGACGTGTGCCGGTGGCGTGCCGAGTGCGAAGAGCCGGCGACTTCGTGGAAGCCGTGGACGTGCCTCGGGTCCGAGGCTGTTGACGCGGGCCCGAAGCTACTTCCGCAGCCCTGCCTCGTCGGCGGCCAGCACCCCACGACCGGTGGGGGAGTGGACGTTGTTGCCGACGGCGTCGCCGCAGTGGCGGCAGACCACCACCGGCTCGAGGACCTCGCCGCATGTGTGCCGCCAGCGGACGGGCGGGTCGTCGGGATTCAGATGCCGGTCGCCCCACCGCATGAGTGTCACCAGCACGTCCCCCAACTCCCGGCCTGCCGGGGTGAGGTGGTACTCGTATCTGGGCGGGCGCTCGCAGTACTGCTTGCGCCGTACGATGCCGAAGGACTCCAGTTTGCGCAGCCGCGTGGTCAGGATGTCGCGGGATGTCCCGGTGTTGCGGATGATCTGGTCGAAACGGTGCACGCCATGCAGAATTTCGCGCACGGCGAGCAGGGACCAGCGTTCACCCACCAGCTCAAGGGCGTCCGCGATGGAGCACTCCCGAGGGGCTGTTGACTTCGACATGGGCCCACTTTAGGTCAGTGAATCTGCTTTTCGAACCTGAAGGACCAATCCGTCCCGCCGGCGGACCGTTTCCCGGTGAGAGGCTTGCGGGCGCCTCCGCGGCGCCGAGGCGCAAGGCCTCCGCCGTCGTCCTGCGCCGGGGTGCCCCGACACCAGTGGAGCAGCGGCCCGTGCCCGGCGGCCGCCGTCAGCGGTCGGCGGCGATGTCCTCGCGGAGGCCGTCGGAGAACTCCCACCACGACAGCGGCAGCCAGTCACCGTCGACGAAAGCGTCGACAGTAGCGCCATGACCGCGCACAGTCACCGTTGTGCCGGGCGGGTACGTCGTACCGGACAGTCCGGGTACAGGGACGAGCAGGGTCCCGAGCCTTTGTGCTGCCATTTATTTCGCCCTCCCCTTCCGTTCGGCGGCGCTATATCCGGGTGGATATTCCTGCCGAGGTTACCGGCTTGTTTGTCGGCGTAGGCCGGAGAATCATGAGAGGTGGGTCACGCGTGAAGCGGGGCGGGGGCGGAAATCTCAGCGGGCATCGCCGAGCGGAGGTGGCAGCCATGAAGGCCGTCGTGTACAAGGGACCGTTCACCGTGGCGGTCGAAGACGTCGAGAAGCCAAGGATCCAGCACCCCAACGACGTGGTCGTACGGGTCACGTCGACAGCGATCTGCGGCTCCGACCTGCACATGTACGAAGGGCGTACCGCGGCCGAGCCCGGCATAGTCTTCGGCCACGAGAACATGGGAGTCGTCGAGGAAGTCGGCCAGGGCGTCACCTCGCTCAAGGAGGGCGACCGCGTGGTCATGCCCTTCAACGTCGCCTGCGGGTTCTGTGTCAATTGCGTCGAGGGATACACCGGATTCTGTCAGACCGTCAATCCCGGCTTTGCGGGCGGTGCTTATGGCTACGTCGCCATGGGGCCCTGGCCGGGCGGGCAGGCGGAATACCTGCGTGTTCCCTATGCCGACTTCAACTGCTTGAAGCTACCGGCAGGAAAGGAACACGAATCCGATTTCATCCTGCTCGCCGACATCTTCCCCACCGGGTACCACGGCTGTGAACTCGCGCAGGTCCGTCCGGGCGAGAGTGTCGCCGTGTACGGGGGCGGGCCGGTCGGGCTCATGGCCGCCTACTCGGCCCTGCTCCGCGGCGCGAAGAAGGTGTTCGTCGTGGACCGGGTTCCCGAGCGGCTGGAGAAGGCACGGGAGATCGGCGCTGTTCCCGTCAACTTCGCCGAGGGCGATCCCGTGGAGCAGATCAAGGAGCAGACCGACGGCGTCGGCACGGACAAGGGAGTCGACGCTGTCGGCTACCAGGCGATGGCGCACGGCACCGGGCGCGAGGAACCGGCGACGGTTCTGAACTCGCTCGTCGGCACGGTGCGGCCCACCGGAGCACTCGGCGTGCCCGGCCTCTACGTCCCCTCCGATCCCGGGGGCCCCGACGAGCAGGCCAAGCACGGCATGCTCCTCGTCGCGATCGGCAAGCTCTTCGAGAAGGGCCTGCGGATGGGTACGGGACAGTGCAACGTGAAGCGCTACAACCGGTACCTGCGCGACATGATCATCGAGGGCCGGGCGAAGCCGAGCTTCGTCGTCTCGCATGAACTGCCCTTGGGGCAGGCTCCGTCCGCGTACGACAAGTTCGACAAGCGGATCGAGGGTTACACGAAGGTCGTGCTGCACCCGTAGATCCCTCGCAGGCGGGCCCGGCTCCGGAAACGGAACCGCCCCCGCCGCAGTCCGCCGACGGGAAGGTGTTCCGTCTGCTCTACGAGGCCCGGCGCACCTTCCGTCGACGGCGTGAGGGCCGCTGTTGTCGGGCATGGGTCACACCCCATCGGGAGCAGGCGGACGGCGGCGCGGTACGCCTCCCGCCCGCCTGCTCCCGGCGCACGGGCGCGTCTCAGAGGCGCTCGATGACGGTGGCGTTGGCCAGCCCGCCGGCCTCGCACATGGTCTGCAGGCCGTACCTGGCGCCCCGGTCCTCCAGATTGTGCAGCAGCGTGGTCATGATCCGGGCGCCGCTCCCGCCCAGCGGATGGCCGATGGCGATGGAGCCGCCGCGCACGTTGAGCCTGTCGGTGTCGACGCCGGTCTCCCGCTGCCAGGCCAGAACCACGGAGGCGAAGGCCTCGTTGACCTCGAACAGGTCGATGTCGTCCACGGCGAGCCCTGCCTTGGCCAGTACCTTCTCGGTGGCCGGCATGATGGCCGTGAGCATCATCAGGGGGTCGTCCCCGGCCACGGCGAAGGCCCGGAAGCGGGCTCGGGGCCGCAGTCCGAGCCGCTCTGCCACGTCCGAGCCCATGATCAGCAAGGCTGCCGCGCCGTCGTTGAGGGGCGAACTGTTCCCCGCGGAGACGCTCCAGCCGATCTCGGGGAACCGCTCCTCCATGCGCGGGTCGTAGTAGGCGGACTTGAGGCCGGCCAGCGCCTCGGCGGTGGTCGTCGGCCGTACGGTCTCGTCCCGCATGCCGCTCCAGGCGACTTCCCGCTCGAACTCGCCCCGCTGCCAGGCGGCCGCGGCGCGCTGGTGGGAAAGCAGCGCGAAGGCGTCCTGCTCCTTGCGGCTGATCTTCCAGCGAGCCGCGATCAGTTCGGCGCTGATGCCCTGGCCGACCAGCCCCTCCGGGTAGCGCTCACCCAGCTTCGGACCGAACGGATCGCTGCCGGGCAGCACGCTGGACCCCATCGGCACCCGGGACATCGACTCGACCCCGCAGGCCACCACCACGTCGTAGGCGCCGCTCATCACACCCTGGGCCGCGATGTGGGCGGCCTGCTGGGACGAGCCGCACTGCCGGTCCACCGTCATGGCCGGCACGCTCTCGGGGAACCCTGCGGCCAGCACCGCGTTGCGGACGGTGTTCAACGACTGGTCCCCGACCTGGCTGACGCATCCGCCGACGACGTCGTCGATCAGGGACGGGTCCACGCCGGTCCGCTCCACCAGGACGCCGAGCGTCCTGGCGAGCAGGTCCACGGGGTGCTCGCCGTGCAGCGCACCTCCCGGCTTGCCCTTGCCGATCGGCGTGCGAACGGCCTCGACGATCACTGCATCCCGCATGAAAACCTCCTGTGGCAAAACATGGAACATGGAACGTGGTGAGTGGGGACCGCACCCGGCGGGCCCGTGGGGAGGGAACGGCGCACAAGGAGCTTCGCGGTGCCGCCTGCGCCGGGTGTCACGACTGACCCGGGCCGGTCCGCGGTGCCCGGCCGGCCAGACCGAGGAAGAGGCCGGCCACCCCGGCGGCGCCGGTTGCCAGCAGCGTCATCAGCCAGCCGTTGTCGAAGGCGTCCAGCGCCTCGGCGGTGTCGCGCGGCGTGCCCATGGCGGCCACGAGCAGCGCGATGCCGAGCACCGTGCCGACCTGGCGTGCCATCGTGACCACGCCCGAGCCGGTCGAGAAGCTCTGCGGCGGCAGCGCCGTGACGGCAGCGGTGATCAGGGTCGGCAGAGTCAGGCCGACACCGACACCGGTGAGCAGCATGCCCGGCAGCATGCCGGTCACATAGTCCGCGCCGGGCTCCAGCTGCACGTACCACCAGGCGATTCCCGCCGCGAACACCGCGCAGCCGGCCACCGCGATCGGGCCGGCGCCGATCTTGCGGGCGAGGGGGCCGATGCTGACGGCCAGTACGGGCGGCAGCAGGGTGCCCGGGAAGATCGCCAGTCCCGTCCTGAGCGCCGACCAGTGCCAGACGTCCTGGCACCACAGCACGGCCGACAGCAGCATGGCCGCGAAGGCCACCGCGAACAGGACGTTGGCGAGCGAAGCCGGGCTGAACGCCGGAATCCTCAGGAGGGGGAGCGGAAGCACCGGTGACCTGTGCCGTGCGGAGCGCGCAACGAACCACACCAGCAGGACGACCGCGACGGCCAGCGACCCGAGGAACGACGCAGAGGTCCAGCCCCATTCCTCGCCCTGGACCAGGCCGAGGGCGAGGGCCGCGATGGCGATGGTCAGCACTCCCGCACCCAGAAGGTCGGGCCGTGGCAGATCCCGGGCCGGCACCCGCGGCAGCACACGCACGCCGACGATCAGAGCGGCGAGGCCGATCGGCACGTTCACCAGGAACACCCAGCGCCAGTTCAGCTCGGTGAGCAGGCCGCCGGCGACCGGGCCGAGGGCGCTGGCCACGCCGCTGATGGCCGTCCAGGCGCGGACGGAGGAGACCCGGCGCTCGGGCGGAGCGGTGGCCAGGAGCAGGCCGAGCGACGAGGGGATGAGCATGGCCGCGCCGATCGCCTGCACCACGCGGGCGGCCACCAGGAACCAGACGCCGGGCGCCAGTGCACACAGCGCGGAGGCCACGGTGAACAGCACGATGCCCGCGAGATAGGCGACCCGGGGGCTGGTGCGGTCGGCGAAGTTGCCCGCCGGCACCAGCAGCGCGGCGAAGACCACGGCGTACGCGTTGAGCACCCAGGACAGCGACGCGAGTGAAGAGCCGGAGAACTCGTGGCCGATGTCGGGAAGGGCCACGTTGACGATGAACACGTCGAGGTTGGCCATGGCCACACCGGCCGCGACGACGGCGAAGACCGGGCCGAGCCGTGGTCGTGGTCCCGTAGGGCTGGGGGCGGCGGTGGTCTGTTCGTCGGGGAGGCTCATGTTCTTCCCGTCATTGGGTTCGGAATTCCAACTGACCTGGTTGGCGAACGTAGCAACGGTCGATCGAGCGCCGCAACCGCCATGGGGGTGCCTGTGACGGAACGCTCAACTGCACCTGGGAAAAGGGGGGTTGTCAGGCGCGAATCGGCGTTGTTAAGGTCGCTCCGCCATGAAGGTTGGATTATCCGACCCACTCGGGGGGCGGTCGTGGGTCGCTGTGCCACGGACCTCCTGCCGATCTCCAGAAGGGCGCCCTGGCCCGCGTCTTGTGCCACTCGCACGGACCCAACGGTTCGAACCGAACATCCGGAGTGAGAGTGAGTCCTACCGAAACCCTGGCCGATCCGCTCGATGTGATGGGCCGTCTCCTGGCGCCCGCGGGCAAGCAGAACCCGTACCCCTTGTACGAGGAGATGCGCGCCCATGGACCGGTGGTCGACGTGAGCGGAGTCCACGTCTTCGTCACCGGCCACGCCGAGTGCGCCCGGGCCCTGCGGGACCCGCATCTGCTGTCGACCGACGCGGCCGTCCAGGACCTGAAGTTGCCCGGCTGGCGCGAGCACTCCTCGTGGTACTGGCTGACGAAGAACATGCTGTTCTCCAACGACCCGGACCACGAGCGCTACCGGCGCTTCTTCAGCAGCGCCTTCTCCGCCCGAAGCGTGGCGGCGTGGCAGCCCATGGTGGAGCGCCGGGCCGAGGACGCAGTGAGCAACGTCGCTGCGCTCGGCGCCGGTGGCGAAACGGTGGACCTGGTCCCCGAGTTCACGTTCCGCATGGCCACGGGCGTCATCGGTGAACTGCTCGGCATCCCCGACGAGGACCATGCGGGGCTGCGCGCCGTCGTCGGCGACATCACGCTGGCCCTGGAGCCCATCGGCGACCTGGCACAGCTGGTCCCGGGTGACGGCGCCATGGACCGTCTGGCGGAATATTTCCACGACCTGGTGGCCCGGCGCCGCGCGGCCCCCGGCCCCGACTTGACCAGCGCCTTCGTCGAGGCCCGCGATGCCGGTGGCGAGCTGACGGAGCAGGAGCTGGTCGCCAACCTGATGCTGCTGCTCGTCGCCGCCGCCGAGGCGCCGCAGGACCTGCTCAGCAACATGGTGCGGCTCGCCCTGGAGCACCCCGCGGAGCGGGCCCGGCTGTGCGAGGACCCGCAGTCGGCCGCCGGATTCGTCGACGAGACGCTCCGCTTCGACCCGGCGGTGCAGGCGCTCAACCGGGTCGCCGCGCGAGACCTGGACTTCTTCGGGGTGAAGGTCGCCGCCGGAGTCCCGCTGACCCTGCTCATCGCCGCGGGCAACCGCGACCCGCGACGCTTCACCGACCCCGGCGTCTTCGACCCGTCACGGCCGGACAATCAGCCGCTGACGTTCAGCGGCGGTGCCCATTACTGTCTCGGGGCGGCGCTGGCCCGGATGTCCGCGGAGACCGCGGTGCCAAGGCTGCTGCACCGGCTCCCCGGTATGGCCCTGGTCGGCCCGCCCACGTTCCGCGACCAGATCGTGCAGCGGGGACACGACCGACTGCTCGTCATGACCGGCTGACCCGAACCTGTTCCCACGGCCGGTCCGCTGCGGGGCACGCGCCGCGGCGTACGCCGCGGCGGCAGGGCCGCGGCGGAGCCGTCCGCCGAAACGAGAGGAATGTACGTGCCGACGAACACACCGTCCGGTGACCTGGAGCTTGCGGCGTCCCTGGACGGGGACTTCACGAGTGCACACGCTGATGTCAACGGGGTCCGGCTGCACTACGTGGCCGGTGGGCGGGGAGAGCCCTTGGTTCTGCTGCCCGGCTGGCCGGAGACCTGGTGGGAATACCGAAAGGTCATGCCGGCGCTGGCCGAGCGTTTCCGTGTGATCGCCGTCGACATACGAGGAATGGGCGGGTCCAGCAAGCCGGCCGCCGGTTACGACAAGAAGTCGATGGCTCGCGATATTCACGCCCTGGCCCGTCATCTCGGTTACGACCGCATTAATATCGCCGGTCATGGAATCGGCTCCATGGTTGCATTCAGTCACGCCGTCAACCATCCGTCGGCCACCGCGAAGCTGGCGATGCTGAATACAACTCACATCGACGAGAACTACCACGAATTCCGTATCATGCCTCGGCCTACCGATCCGGGACCGCACCGCTGGTGGCTCGCCTTCAACCTGGTGCCCGATTTCCCGGAAAAGGTGCTGGCCGGCCGGTACCGGCACCTCGTCGACTACATGTTCGGCCTCAGTCTGGTGAACCCGGACGCCATCAGTTCCCGCGACCGTGACGTCTACGCCCACGCGTACGACTCGCCGGAGGCCATCCGTGCGAGTCAGGCCTGGTTCCAGGCGTATCAGCAGGACATCGACGACTTCCGCGGATACGGCAGGGTGACCGTGCCCATGCTGGGGCTCGCGTACGGCGGCTTCTTCGAGTACATGCAGAAGGTGCTGCCCACTCAGGGGACCGACGTGCGGGTGGCCGAGGTCAAGGACACCCGCAACTATCTCGTGGAGGAGCAGCCCGAGGCCGTCGTTTCGGAGCTCATCGAATTCTTCGGCTGACCGGGGCGCGATCCCCGCCGGTCGCGGCCGATCGGCGTCGGCATGGTCCTGGAAGCGCGTGAACCCGGGACATGGTGACGCCGTTCGCCGGAATGTTTCATTCAGTGCTTGACCGGCCCACGATGCCACCATTGTGGTGCCTGTCACAGGTGGATATGCCCGCCGAATGAGCTCGGGACAGGCTACTGTTGGGTACATGCTGAGTACCCACGATGCAAGCGAACCGGGAGCATTACTGAAAAAGCCGGCCGGCGGGTGGATCGAGGCTGAAAGCCATCTGCAGGGATTCGGTGGTTTTCACGGCGGACTCGCTCTCGCCCTGCTCGCCTCCGCGACGCAGTCGCATGTGCCCGGTCTCGAGTTGCAGAGCATCACCGGCCGCTTCGACCGGCCGATCGAGTCCGGATTCACCGTCGCAAGTTCCCTCATACGCTCAGGAAGAACCACCGCCGCCGTGTCGGCCACGGCAAGGAGTACCAAGGGCCCGCACATCGAGGCATCGGCGGTCTACGGAGTGCCGGGTGAGGCCGCCTGGCAGCCTGTGGCGCCGAGCGCGCCTGTCGCCCCGCCGCCGCAGGACTGCGAAGTGTTCGCCATACCTCCGGAGTTCGTGCCCATCTCCACCAGCATGGAAATCCGGCCGGTGGGTCCGGCGCGCCCGTACGCCGGCGGATCGGAGCCCGAACTCATCGCGTGGGTACGGCTCCTCGAGGACGACGATCCGCCGGACGTACTCCGCTCCGTCTTCCTCATGGACGCGCTCGCTCCCTCCTACACGGCCGTCCTCTCCCAGCTCGTCCTGGTGCCCACCGTCGAGCTGACGGTGAGGCCCGCTGCGGGGCTGGCAACCGCCTCCTCCCCGTGGATCCTCCTGCGGGCCAGGACGCTCGCCGCCTCAGCCGGTGGCTGGATCGACGAGCAGATAGAGACCTGGGGCCCGGACGGAACACACCTGGGCACCGCCCATCAGCTCCGGGTGGTCCGCGCAGGCTGAGGCGACGCACACGATTCCTGAACGAACCCTGAAAGGCCGTTGGCTGTGGAACCGTTGGATCTCTCCTTATCGGATCCCTCCTCTGTGGATCCCTCCTCCGGGGTATCGCTGGTGCACATCCTCGACCAGCGGGCCCGGGAAACGCCCGATCGGCTCGCCTTCCGATTCCTCCCCGACGGAACGAGCGAGCACCTCGTCGACTGGACCTATCGCGAACTCGCCGACCGCGCAGAGGCGGTCGCCGTCAGGCTGCACGACAGCGGCCTCGACAGCGGGCGAGTGGTGCTGGCCCTCGACCCCGGACTCGACTACGTGGCGGGGCTGTTCGGTATCCTCCGGGCCGGATGCACCGCCGTACCCTCCTTCCCGCCCTTCGGGCGACGCGCCATGGCGCGCTTCTTGTCCATCGTGGAGGACTGTGCCCCCCGAGCCGTGCTGACCCATGCGCGGTTCTCCGGCCAGGTGGACCAGTTCCACGAGCAGTTGTCCGGCTTTCCGGAGAGGCCGCAGTGGATCTTCCCCGATGAGGACTTCTACGTGAGCCGGACCCAGGTCGGTGTGCCGTTGCGGGCCGTCGATCCGGCCCTGCTGCAGTACAGCTCGGGGTCCACCGGAGACCCCAAGGGGATCGTCCTCACCCATGACAACCTGGTGAGCAACTGCCGGGTCCTCGACAGTCACATGGGCTTCGAGGAGGACCGGATCGGCTGTTCCTGGCTGCCCCCGTACCACGACATGGGGCTGATGGGCACCATCATGCTGGCGGTGTACGGGGGATGGCCGCTCGTCATGATGTCCCCGGTTCACTTCGTCCAGGACCCGTACCGCTGGCTCAAGGCGATCAGCGACCACCGGGTCACCATCACCGTCGGTCCGAACTTCGCCTTCGACCTGTGTGCCACGGCCGTCGGCGACGAGGAGCTGGCCACACTCGACCTCAGCACCCTGCGCCAGGTCTTCTGCGGAAGCGAACCGGTGTCCGGCGCGACCCTCGAGCGGTTCCGGGGGCGCTTCGGACCCGCGTGCGGCTTCGATGTCGCCTCGGTCATCCCCTGTTACGGACTCGCGGAGGCCACTCTGTTCGTGTCCGGCAAGCCCGAGCGCAGCTCCGCGATCCGGACGGAGTGGCTGAGCAAGGAGGCGCTGGAGCGTGGCGTGGTGCGCAGGACCGGCGGCAAGGACGCCGACGAGGCGGTGGGTGTGGTCAGCTGCGGTGTGATCGCGGAAGGCCACGACGTCATCGTCGTCGACCCGGAGTCCGGACGTCCGGTGCCGCCCGGCGGCGCAGGGGAACTGTGGGTCACCGGACCCAACGTGGCCACCGGCTACCTCAACCGGCCGGAGCTGACGGAGAGCACGTTCGGCGCCCGCCCGCAAGGACGTACGGACGGCCCCGAGTACCTGCGTACCGGAGATCTGGGCTTTCTGCTCGACGGGGAACTGTTCGTCACGGGACGGCTGAAGGATCTGATCGTCATCAGTGGCCGCAACCTCCATCCTCAGGACATCGAGGCGTCGGTCCTGCAGGCCCACGAGGGGCTGCGCAGATCGGCCGCGTTCTCCGTGCGCAGCACGGCACGTGACGAGGAGGAGGTCGTGGTCGTCGCCGAGTACCGCGGCACGGGCCGCGAGTTCGCGGCCGAGGAGAGCCGGCTGAGGGAGCTGGTGACCGCGGCGGTGACGCGGGAGCACGGCGTCCGGCCGGCCGGCATCCACTTCGGCCCGCCGGGTACGGTCCTGATGACCACCAGCGGCAAGATCCGGCGCAGCGCGACACGGGACGCCTGCCTTTCGGGAAGCCTCAAGACGTTCCCGGCGGCCCGCGTGGCGGACCAGGTGGTCGTCGCATGAGCGCCGCCGGCACAGGAGCCGGCCGGGCGTTGCCCGGCGGGGACGCGGCGGAGACGACGGCGGGCGGTGTGGACCTGGCCGCGCGCAGGCTGGCCTGGATCACCGTGGGAGTGCCCACCCTTGGCATGGCGGCGGCTGTCGTCTTCTCCTTTCGGTACGGCTTCACCTGGTACGACGGTCTGCTCCTGTTGATCATGTACCTGATAACCTCGCTCGGGGTCGAGGGTGGCTTCCACCGGTTCTTCTCTCACCGTTCCTTCTCCGCCGGGCCGGCCATGACCGCCTTCTGGGGAATCGCAGGCAGCATGGCTGCCCAGGGGCCGGTCATCTTCTGGGTCGCGATCCACCGCCAGCACCACGCCTTCACCGACCGGGACGGCGATCCGCACTCGCCCCGGGCGCTCGGGCCGGGGCTGTCCGCCAGGCTGCGCGGGTTCTGGCACGGCCATGTCGGCTGGCTGTTCACCGTGCGCCGGCAGAACTGGAGCAAGCGCGCCTCGGACCTGGTGCGGGACCGACTGGTCATGCGGCTCAACCAGTACTACCTCGTCTGGGTGCTGGCCGGACTCGCCCTGCCCGCGATGCTCGGCTGGGTGCTCGGCGGCGGCACTCTGCGCGGCGCCGTCGGCGGCCTCCTCTGGGGCGGCCTGGCCCGGATCTTCCTCCTCGACCATGTGACATGGGGAGTGAACTCGATCGGTCACACGCTGGGAAACCGCCCGTATCGCACGCGGGACAACAGCAGAAACGTCGCACCACTTGCCGCGCTGTCCGTGGGCGGCTCCTGGCACAACAACCACCACGCGCGTCCCGCTCTGGCACACAACCGGCACGGGCTGTGGCAGATCGACCCCACGGGCGCCGTCATCCGGGCCTTCGAAGTACTCGGTCTGGTCTCCGACGCGCGCTATCCCGATCGTATGCGCGGCGATGAGCGGCGCACACCTGCGGACCAGAAGAGGAGCTGAGCGATGTCATCGGCCACCTCGGCCACCACCTCCAACACCGTCGCGAACGCCGTCGTCAGACTCGACCCCGTGAGCCTGCGGATCAAGCGGTTCTCCGCGCTGACCACCATGACGCTGCCGCTCATCGGTACCGCGGCGGCGGCCTACTTCCTGTGGAGCGGGCAGTTCACCGCAACCGACCTGTGGCTGTTCGGTGCGATGTACTTCGTCCACATGTTCGGCATTACGGTCGGATTCCACCGCTATCTCGCCCACAAGGCATTCAAGACCTCGGCCGTGTTCGAGGGCGTCATGATGATCACGGGTTCCATGGGGGCCCAGGGTCCGCTGATGTTCTGGGTCACCACACACCGCAGGCACCACCGGTTCAGCGACCGGGAGGGTGACCCGCACTCACCCAACCTGCACGGATGGGAACTCAAGGCTCGCATGCGCGGTCTCTGGTACGCGCACATGCCGTGGATGCTCAGCCCGGAGACCACCAAGTGGTCCGTCTTCGGCCCCGACGTGCTGCGCAGCCGGCGGCTGATGTACTACCACCGTACCTACCCGCTGTGGGTGATCAGCGGCCTGCTGCTTCCGGCCGTCATCGGTTTCGCGATCGAGCAGACCGCGATGTCCGCACTGACCGGTCTGGTCTTCGGCGGCCTGGCGCGCATCTTCGTCGCCAACCAGGCGGCGTGGTGCGTCGGATCGATCTGCCACGCCTTCGGCGGACGCCCCTTCGACAACGAGGACCGCAGCGCCAACAACTGGCCCGTCGCAGTCTTCACCTTCGGTGAAGGGCTGCAGAACAACCACCACGCCTTCCCCGGTTCCTATCGGCACGGCGTCACCTGGTGGGAGCCCGACCTGAGCGGGTGGCTGCTCGCGGGTCTCGGCAAACTCCGCGTCGTGTGGAGTCTGCGCGAACCCGACAAGGAGACCATCGCCAAGCGCAGGAAACAGGCACGGGCAGCGGCTTGACCGAGCCGCGCCCACTCGGCACCAACGAGGCAGGAGCGTAAAGGTGTTCAAGAGGAAGAAGTCAGTTCCGCAGCCCCAGGGGCCGCTGACCGAGGAGTCGCTCAAGCAGTGGCTCACCGACTATCTGGCGGTCCACGCCGAGATCCCGCGGGACACCATCGACACCCGGAAGACGTTCGAGTCCTACGGACTCGACTCCCGGGTTGCGGTCCAAGTGTCCGGCGCCCTCGAGAAGATCGTCGAACGCCGGCTCTCGCCCGGCCTGCTCTACGAATACCAGTCCATCGATGCCCTGAGCCAGTACCTGGCCAAGGAGCTCAGGCTCACCGCCTGAGCCTTCCGGGCCCTTCGCCGGACCGCCATGCCCCTCCCGGCGAGCTTTGCCCTGTCGCGTCGCCCCGCACTCCCCCGCAGCCCTCCGGGCGCGGGAGGTGCCCCCACTCGCCGCGTTGGCCAAAAGACCTGGTAGCTCCGCTACAAGGCCTTCCGGCAGCCTTGCGGCAGCACGCACTGGACGACGCTCCTTGACGGGCAGACATTGCCGGTCGCGGCACTGGCACCGACCGTTCTCACGAAGGAGACGACATGGGTGCATTCGACTTCCCTTCGGCACCGGACGAAAACTTCCAGACATTTCTTGCCCAGGCGGAGCAGATCGAGGGCGAACGCCTCGCGAGCGCGATACCGAAGGAGTACTTCGAGCCGCGCCTGGGCCGGGGCATGGCCGGCTTCATCGTCAGCTGGCTGCTCTACGCGGGCGCGATCGCCGGCGTGGCCTGGGCTCCCCACTGGGTGCTCTGGCTGCCCCTGTGGATCGTGGCCGGCCTGGGCGGCTGGGGACTGCACTGCATCGCGCACGACTGCGGTCACGGTTCCTTCTCACGTTCCCGCAAGCTCAATTACGCGATCGGGCACATCTCGCTGCTGCCGCTGATTTATCCGTTCCACGCGTGGCGGCATGTTCACAATATGCATCACACCAGCACCAACCATCTTGAACTCGACACGGACTGGCGCCCTCTTCCGGCCGGCATGTTCGACAGGATGTCCCTGTGGGGCAAGGCGGTGTACCTCTCGACCCGTACCTGGGCGTTCTGGGGCGGCACGATCAACTACTGGGTGGAGTCCGGGTTCCGGCCGGGGTTCTTCCCGAAGGCGGGGCAGCGGCGCGAGGTACGGCGTTCGATGGCATTCGTCGCCGCTGTCGCCGTCCCTTACCAGGCGGCGCTGGTGTACTTCGCCGGTGTGCCGGGGCTGCTGCTCTACTTCGTCGCCCCCTGGCTGGCCACCCACGCCTGGTTCAGCGCCACCACGCTCATGCATCACAGTGCCAGCGACGTGCCGTACCTGACGGCCGAGTACTGGACGCGCAACGCCAGCCGGCTGCTGGTCACCACGGACTACGCCTACCCGAAGTGGCTGCTGTTCCTCACGCACAACATCTCGATCCATACAGCGCATCACGTGGCCCCGGTGGTGCCGTACTACAACCTGCCCAAGGCGCAGGAGATGCTCAAGCAGCGGTATCCGGGCCTGGTGCGAGAACGCAGGTTCACCTTCGGGCAGATGTGGCGCATCGTCCGTCATCTGCACTTCTACGACACGGAGTCCGGGTACTACTCGGACCTGTCACGGAGCAAGGTGGCACCGGAGACGCCCGCGTCCGTGGGCGCTGAAGGAACCCGGTGAAGGCGCCCCTGCTGCGCAGGTTCGCCCACACCGCTCTCGGGGCGCTGGCCCCGAGAGCGGGTGTGCGGTGGGCCACCGATGTGTTCAGCAGTACGCGCACCCTCGGCCTGCGCCCGGACAACGTGCTGCCCCTCGGGGCCGACCGGTTCACCGTCGCAGGCAATGCCGACGTGCCGAGCGGCTTTCTGTGGGGCGGCGGCGAGGCGGCCGAGGGTACCGCGCTGCTGGTGCACGGCTGGGCCGCGGACAGCAGCAGCATGCATTCGCTCGTCCCTTCGCTGCGCGACCTCGGCTTCCGGGTGGCGGCCTTCGACGGTCCCGCCCACGGGGTGCGCGAGGGGACCCAGGCGACCATGACGCAGTACACCCGGGCCGTGGGCGCCGTACTGGACACGCTCGGCGACGTACGCGTCGTCGTGGCGCACTCGCTGGGCAGCGTCGCGGCGATCGGTGCGGCCGTGGAGCGGACCGGAAAGCCGCTCGACTGCGCCGTCCTCATTGCTCCGGCCTGCACGCTGGGCGGTGTCCTGGACCGGTGGGACGGGGCCGGCCTGCGGCTGACGCCCGCCGTGGTGGAGGGCATCTACGGCGAGCTGCACCGCCGCAACGGCGTGCCGGTCAGCCATTGGGACGTCGTCGGACTCGGCGCCTCCTTCGACCGGCCGGTGCTGGTCGTGCACGACCCCGAGGACCCGATGGTGCCGTACTCCGACGCGGTGGCCGTCAGCGCCGGGATGAAGGACGCAACGCTGGTGAGCAAGCCGGGGACCGGGCACATGGGCATCCTCATGTCGAAGGACGTGAGCGCCACCGTCTCCGGCTTCGTCGCCGGGCACATGAACAGGGACAGAGAAGGAATCGTATGAGCGACCGGTCCGGCAAGCGGGCGTGGATGTGTCTCCTCTGCGGCTGGGTCTACTACGAGGAACTGGGGCTTCCCGAGGAGGGATTCCCGCCCGGCACCCGGTGGGAGGACATTCCCGACGACTGGGAGTGCCCCGACTGTGGCGCGGCCAAGGCCGACTTCGTCATGGAGGAGCTGTGACCGGGTGTTTCCCCGGGCCCGTTGCCGGCCGATTCGCCCGCTCGGTTCCCTGTGGCCACGCGTCGTGCCGTTGCTCACACGGCGTGGCCCCCGGTGTTACTGATGGGCATCTTCGACGACGTCGGTGAATCAGCCTCCACAACCCTCAACTCGGAGGAAAACATGGCACGTTCGGTGATTCTGGGGGGAGCGAGGACCCCCATGGGGAAGCTGCTCGGCTCCCTGAAGGACTTCTCGGCAGCCCAGCTGGGCGCCGTGGCGATCCGCGCGGCCCTGGAGCGGTCGGGAGTGCGGCCGGATCAGGTGCAGTACACGATCATGGGCCAGGTGATCACCGCGGGCGCCGGCCAGAACCCCGCCCGGCAGGCGGCGGTGACGGCGGGCATCCCGATGGGAGTGCCCGCACTGACCGTCAACAAGGTCTGCCTCTCCGGGCTGGAGGCGGTGGCTCTCGCCGATCAGCTCATCCGCGCCGGCGAGTTCGACCTGGTCGTGGCCGGCGGACAGGAGTCGATGACGCAGGCCCCGCACGTCCTGCCGAAGGCACGCGCCGGCTTCAAGTACGGCGAGACGCCGCTGGCCGACAGCATGGAGCTGGACGGGCTGTTCTGCTCGTTCGACGACGTGGTCATGGGCAGCGCGACCGACCGTTACAACACCCGCTACGGCGTCACCCGCGAGGAGCAGGACGCCTTCGCCGCCGCCTCGCACCGCAAGGCGGCCGCCGCGGTGGACGCGGGTGCCCTGGCCGAGGAGATCGTTCCGGTGTCCGTGCCGCGACGGAAGGGCGATCCGGTGCTCTTCGAGCACGACGAGTCGCTGCGTCCCGACACCACGGAGGAGGCCCTCGGCAAGTTGCGCCCGTCCTTCAGCCCCTCCGGGACCATCACCGCCGGCACCTCGTCGCCCTTGTCCGACGGCGCCGCGGCAGTCGTGGTGTGCAGCAGGCGCAAGGCCGAGGAGCTCGGCCTGGAGTGGATCGCCGAAGTCGGCGCACACGGCACGGTCGCCGGTCCCGGCCCGAGCCTGCACGAGCAGCCGGCCAACGCCATCAGCGCCGCTCTCGCCAAGGAGGGTATCGGCGTCGGCGACCTCGACCTGGTGGAGATCAACGAGGCCTTCGCCTCGGTCGGTGTCGTCTCCATGGCCACGCTCGAACTTCCCGAGGACATGGTCAACACCGATGGCGGGGCGATCGCGCTGGGCCACCCGCTGGCCGCATCCGGGGCCCGGCTGGTGCTCCACCTCGCCCATGCGCTGGGTCGCCGGGGCGGCGGCACGGCGGTCGCCTCGATGTGCGGTGGCGGCGGCCAGGGCAGCGCGCTGGTGATCCACTCGCCGGCTCCCTGAACGTCTGCCGGCCCGGCTCTCTTCCGCATGGCGACCCCTGCACGACCGTACGGAAGGGAGCGGCCCGCCGATTCACCGTCGCTCGTTCCCCTCCCTCCCCTCGTCCCGGACAGCGGAAGGCCCAGCAGTGATCGTCGTACGTCCCGAGGTCCTGGCCCCGTACCCCGTGCGTGGCAAGCACTTCACCGTCATCGTCGAAAAGCCCTTGGCCCGGAGTGTCCGGATCGCGGGGCGCGGTCCCGGCGGCGCAGAGCCGTCCCTGATCCCCGCGGAGCCGTCCGCCTCGCTGGCCGTGCTCCTCGGCACCGAGGTGCCCGCGGACTCCGACGTACTGGTCCTCGCCACCCGGGACGGCCTGCTGACCGCACCGCCGGAAGCCATCGGGACGTCCCGAGTCGTGGTGGGCGCACGGCTCTGCGAGGGTCCGCTCGCCCAGGGACGGCTGCGCCGCCTGTTGACGGCCATGGAGCGCACCCGTCAGGACGCGACGGCGCACCAAGGCCGCCGGTTGCTCTCGGCATTGCGGGACCCCGGCGGGCTGACCCTGCACGAACCGCTCACGGGCTCGGTGGCGGCACTGGACGGGCACGGCGCACTGCGGCCCGCCCCGGACGGGGCCACGGAAGCGGGGGGCGTGCAGATGGCTCCGATCGGCCGGATGCCGGTCTGCTCCACCACCGGCGGCACGCCGCTGACGGGAACGGTCACCGTCAAGGGGCGACCCGTGGTCGGCGGTGCCCCGCGCGGACGGCAACGCCTGTACGAAAGGCTGACCCCGCTGGTCTCCTATCCCATGGTGCTCACCGTCGAAGCGGGCAGGGTGCTCGGGCTGAAGTCCGTCGAGAGCGGTTCGGACGCGGCGGCGGCAGCGCTCGCGGAGTTGTTCAGGCAGAACGAGGAGTACCGCACGGTGACCGGTGTGGTGTTCGGCCTGAACACCGAGCTGGCGCCACTGCCGTACAACACAGAGGCCGCCACGGCGAGCGCCGACAGGTCCACTGCCTCTTTCCATGTGGAACTGGGCGGCGATGCCACGCCGTACCGGGTCACCCTGGCCTGCGCCACCACCGGCGTCTACGCAACCGAGGGGGGCGTATGGCTGGCGGGCGCGGCGCCCCGGGCATCGGGCCGTTCCGTGTTCCGCCTCGGCCGGCCGTGACCGGCCCGCGCCTTCGGCCACTACGCCGCTCTCGTGCCGGGGCCGGGGCCGGGCCGAGGACGTGGGCGAAGGCGCGGGCAAGGGGGCGCGGGAGGATCGATAGCCTGCTGGGGGAGTGGCGGCACGAGAGCCCCTGGCTCAGCCTCCCCTTTTCTCTGCCAAGACCGGCCCCGAGCGCCGCCCGGACCGGCCGACAGGCGTAAACCGCGAGGTGAGAAGGCCATGTTCACGACCCGGCCGACGCTCCAGGGCACTTTCGCGATGGTGTCCTCGACGCACTGGCTCGCCTCGCAGTCCGCGATGGCCGTCCTCGAGCGGGGCGGCAACGCCTACTCACGACGTCACCGTCGGCGAGCCCTGGTCGGAGGGCCGGCTCTGCGCGGTCGCCAGGGACCCGCGCACCGGCGTCCTGTCCGCGGCGGCGAACCCCCGGGGAATGCAGGCTTACGCGGTGGGGCGCTGAGCGCCTCCCGCGATGTCGGCGGGGCGTGATTGTCTTAGGGACATGATCGATGACTTTCTGACCGGTGGTCTGTCCGACGTCGAGGAGGCCGTCCGCAAGGCGGCGGCCGCCGAGATCATGCCGCGCTACCGCCGGCTCGCCGCGCACGAGGTCGACGAGAAGACCGGCCCGCACGACCTCGTCACGATTGCCGACCGCAGCGCGGAGGAGCACCTGGCCGCATCGCTCACGGCGCTGCTGCCGGGCTCCGTCGTCGTCGGCGAGGAAGGGGTGCACGCGGACCCGGCCGGCGCCGACGGGCTGCACGGCGATGCGCCGGTGTGGATTGTCGACCCGGTCGACGGCACCCGCCAGTTCGTGCGCGGCGAGCCCGGTTTCTGCACGCTCGTCGCGCTTGCGCTGCGCGGCGAGGTCCTCGCCTCCTGGACGTACGCACCGGTGCTGGAGGAGCTGGCGGTCGCCGTGCGGGGTGCGGGCGCCACGTTGAACGGCATGCCGATACGGTCCGGTTCCCCCGCCCCGGGCTCGGCGCTGCGGATCGCCATGTCCCATCCGGACTACACGACTCCGGAGCAGAAGCGCGCGCTCCTCGGACTCGCCGTGCCCGGTGTCGACGCCAGGCCGTGCGGCTCGGCGGGCCTGGAGTACCTGGCCGTCGCGCGGGGAGACCTGGACGCGGTCGCGTTCTCCTGGGAACTGCCCTGGGACCACGCGGCCGGGCTGCTTCTGGTCACGGAGGCGGGCGGCGCGCATCTCACGCTCGCCGGTGAGCCGTTCCGTATCACGGGCGGCAACGCCCTCCCGTTCACGGCGGCACGCGACGAGGCGACGGCCCGCCGGATACGGGAACTGCTCAGCTGAGGAGGCCCGGCGGCTCCATCCGGAAGGGCCCCGCACAGGACGCTCCCGCCCAAAGGAGCCCGGCGCGGATCCCGCCGCCACGTGCCCGGCTCAGACCAGCCGGGCCCGCACCTCGCGGACCAGTTCACCCGCCGACTGCACCGCGGCCGCGTCCAGGCCGGCCAGCGCCGACGACACGCGCGCGGCGAAGTCCGCCGGAACACCGGGGAACGCCGCGGCGGCCGCCAGCGCGCCCTTCTCGTTGAGGCACCACACCCGGTGGTGCGCATGGAGCGCCTGCACCAGCACACCGAACGCCCGCGACAGGCACAGCGACACGTGCAGCGTGTCCGGCGGGCATGCCCTCGCCGACTTGGCCGCGGCGGCGACCGAGAACTCCGCCTCCCATGCCGCGTCCACCAGTGCACGGCGCAACGGCTCCGGATACGTCTGCGTCTGCTCCCGCAGCGCCGTCAACTCGCCCGCCGGGTCGGCCAGCACCCGGCACAGGGCCACCTCGCCGGGATAGGCGGGCGACCAGAAACCGAGCGGATGGCCCGGCTGCGTCCCCGTCTCGAACCGCCCCGCCTGACACTGGGCCCAGACCCGCTCGACGCGGTCCAGGTCCCGCAGGATCCAGTCCACCTGGACGCCGTCCACCGACAGCCACGCACCGCCGTCGACCCACGGCCCCCAGCCGCCCGGCGCGGCCACCTCCACCGGCCCGCCGGTCGCCTCGGACGCCGTCGCCGCCAGTGCGGCGACGTCCACCGTGCCCCGGTAGTAGACGCCGAGATCCCAGTCGGAGTCGGGCCGGTGCGCCCCACGCGCCCGGCTGCCGCCGAGCGCGACCGCACGGACCCCAGGTACGCAGGTGAGCCGGGCTGCCATGTCTTCGATCGTGTTGTTCATCGCGACGGGACGGTACCCCGCCCTGCGATGTCGGTACCCGGGAATATCCTTGTGTCTCTTGGCCGTCGGCTGACAAAGGAGTCCGAAGGTGCCGTCGATGCTCGATGCCGTCGTCGTGGGAGCGGGCCCCAACGGGCTGACAGCCGCGGTCGAACTGGCCCGCCGCGGCTTCGCGGTTGCCGTGTACGAGGCCATGGACACCGTCGGCGGCGGCGCGAAGACCGAGGAACTGACCCTCCCCGGCTTCCGCCACGACCCGTGCTCCGCCGTCCACCCGCTCGGTATCGGCTCGCCCGCCTTCACCGACATGCCGCTCGACCGGCACGGCCTGACCTGGCTGCATCCCGAACTGCCCCTCGCCCACCCCTTCCCGGACGGGACGGCGGCGCTGCTCAGCCGCTCGGTCGGCACGACCGCCATGTCGTTCGGCGCGGCCGACGCCGGTGCGTACCGCCGGCTGGTGGCCCCCTACCTCGGCCACTGGGACAGCCTCGCCGCGGACTTCCTGCGCACCCCCTGGGACGGGCTCCCCCGCGACCCGTACCGTTTCGTCCGCTTCGGCCTCGACGCGATCCGGCCCGCGAGCATGCTCGCCCGTCGCTTCCGCGGCGAAAAGGCGCGCGGCCTGCTCGCCGGGCTCGCCGCCCACGCCATCGCCCCCACCAGCGGCCTGGCCACCGGCGGCATCGCGCTGCTGTTCGCGCTGGCCGCGCACGAGGTGGGCTGGCCGATGCCGCGCGGCGGGTCGCAGGCGATCTCCGACGCACTCGCGTCCTACCTGCGCGAACAGGGTGGCACCATCCACACCGGCACTCCGGTCAGACGGCTCGACGAGCTGCCGCCGGCCCGGGCGTACGTCTTCGACACCTCACCCACCGCGCTCGCCAGGATCGCCGGGCTCGGCCAGGCGTACTGGCGCTACAGGTACGGCGCCTCCGCTTTCAAAATCGACTATGCGCTGTCGGGGCCCATGCCGTGGACGGCCGAGGATGCCCGCACGGCAGGCACGGTCCACATCGGCCCGACCGCGCGCGAGATCGAGAGCGCCCTCGGCGCGGCGGTCGCCGGCCGCGCTCCCGAGGTCCCCTTCCTGATCACCGCCCAGCCGAGCGTGGTCGACCCGACCAGGGCGCCCGAGGGCAAGCACGTCCTGTGGGCGTACGGGCATGTGCCCGCCGGCTGGGAGGGCGACGCGACCGAGGTGATCGAGCGCCAACTGGAGCGCTTCGCACCGGGCTTCCGCGACCTGGTGCTGGCCCGCGCCGTCGCCGGCCCGCCTCGACTGGCCGCGCGCAACGCCAACTACGTGGGCGGAGACATCGCGTGCGGCGCCTTCGCCGGAATGCAGACCGTCATCCGCCCCAAGCTGGCCCGCGTTCCGTACGCCACCGCGCACCCGGCCGTCTTTCTCTGCTCCTCGGCGACACCGCCGGGCCCGGGCGTCCACGGCATGTCGGGCCACCACGCCGCGAAGGCGGTCTGGCGCCGACTGCGGGCACGCTGAGCCCGGCTCACCCACGCAGCGACGCCGGACGGGATATGCGGGAATCCAGTGCCCGACGTTCGCTCATGCCGGTGATCCTTCCAAGTCCGGAAGTGAGGCAAGAGCGGACGACCGGTCGGCGTGGCCCGACGCGGCCGGCCAGTTCCTCGGGCAGCGGATACACCCGCTCCGGCGGAAGCAGGGCCTCCGCCGTGCTGAGGTCCCCGCCTTCACCGCCGTGCGGATGTCGTGTGCCAGTGGCGTCACATCGCGGATGCCGGTGATCCAGTCGTCCACGTAGCGGTCGACGGCCGGGCCCGACAGCCCTACCTGGATCGCACTCCGGGTCCGGGAGGTCACGCCGGTCCTGGCAGAGCAAGGTCGATGTCGGATTCTCGCCAGAGCGAGCGGGTTGAAAGCGTCATCCTTGACCTATGCACACCGACACCGAGCGCTGCGTACGCGCCGTCCGGTCCAAGGACGCGCGGTTCGACGGCTGGTTCTTCACCGCCGTGCTGACCACCGGGATCTACTGCCGCCCCAGCTGCCCGGCCGTGCCGCCGAAGGTCGAGAACATGACCTTCTACCCGAGCGCCGCAGCCTGTCAGCAGGCCGGGTTCCGGGCCTGCAAGCGCTGCCGTCCCGACACCACCCCGGGCTCACCCGAGTGGAACGCCCGCGCCGACGCCGTCGCGCGTGCCATGCGGCTGATCCGGGACGGCGTCGTCGACCGGGAGGGTGTGCCGGGCCTCGCCGCGCGGCTGGGGTACTCCACCCGGCAGATCGAGCGCCAGCTGCTTGCCGAGCTGGGCGCCGGGCCGCTCGCCCTGGCCCGTGCCCAGCGTGCCCAGACCGCGCGGCTGCTCATCGAGACGACGGCTCTGCCCATGGCGGAGGTCGCCTTCGCGGCCGGCTTCGCCTCCATCCGGACCTTCAACGACACCGTCCGCGAGGTCTTCGCCCTCCCCCCGAGCGAGCTGCGGGCCCGCGCCGGCCGCGGCCGTGCCGCCGTGCCGCCCGCGCCCGGCGTGATCGCGCTCAGGCTCCCGTACCGTGCTCCGCTCAACCCCGGCAACCTGTTCGGGCATCTCGCCGCGACCGGCGTCCCCGGCGTCGAGGAGTGGCGGGGCGGAGCGTACCGGCGCACCCTGTCACTCCCGTACGGGCACGGCATCGTGAGCCTGACGCCGCACCCCGACCACATCTCCTGCCGGCTCTCCCTGACCGATCCGCGCGATCTGACCATCGCCATCAGCCGCTGCCGCTGGATGCTCGACCTGGACGCGGACCCGGTCGCCGTCGACGACCAGCTGCGCAGCGATCCGCTGCTCGCCCCGCTGGTCGACAAGGCGCCCGGGCGGCGGGTGCCGCGTACCGTCGACGCCGCCGAGTTCGCGGTACGGGCCGTGCTCGGCCAGCAGGTCTCCACGGCAGCCGCCCGCACCCACGCGGGACGCCTCGTCAGGGCGCACGGCGTGCCCGTGGAAGACGCCGAGGGCGGCCTCACCCACCTCTTCCCGACGTCCGAGGCACTTGCCGCCCTCGACCCCGAGGCCCTCGCGCTGCCCCGCAGCCGGCGCACCACCCTGACCATGCTCGTCGCCACCCTCGCCGACCGGACGCTCAAGCTCGACCCGGGCAGCGACTGGGACCAGGCACGGGCGCAGCTCGCCGAGCTGCCCGGCTTCGGGCCGTGGACCGTCGAGGTCATCGCGATGCGTGCCCTCGGCGACCCCGACGCGTTCCTCCCCACAGACCTCGGAATGCGGCGCGCCGCGTCCGAACTGGGGCTGCCCGCCACCCCGGCCGCCCTCACCGCGCGGGCGGCGGCCTGGCGGCCCTGGCGCGCCTACGCCGTCCAGTACCTGTGGGCGTCGGACGACCACCCCATCAACCACCTCCCGGCGTAAGGAACCCCACTCATGAACACGACCACGTCCAGGCGGCACACGGTCGTCGACAGCCCCTACGGCGCGCTGACCCTCGTCGCCACCGACGGCGTCCTCAGCGGCCTCTACATGACCGATCAGCGTCACCGTCCGGCCGAAGAGACCTTCGGCGACCGCGACGAGACCCCCTTCGGCGAGGCGATCCACCAGCTGGAGGCCTACTTCGCCCGCGAACTCACCGAGTTCGACCTGACGCTGCACCTCGCGGGCACGCCCTTCCAGGGCAGTGTCTGGGACCGGCTGCGGCAGATCCCGTACGGCGAGACACGCACCTACGGCGAACTGGCGGAGGAGCTCGGCAACCGGGGGGCCTCCCGCGCGGTGGGCCTCGCCAACGGCAAGAACCCCATCGGCATCATCGTGCCCTGCCACCGAGTCATCGGCGCCTCCGGGAGCCTCGTCGGCTACGGCGGCGGACTCGACCGCAAGCAGCGACTGCTCGTCTTCGAGCGCGGGGTGGGGGACGGCGCGCTCTTCCCGGCCTTCGCCGCAGACGTCCCGCCGGCCGCTGTCCAGGCGTCCGTCTTCTAGGCGTCCGCGAGCCGCTCCAGGAGCGCCGGCAGCGCCGTCCCGATCGGCTCGCGCACGACCTCGTCGGCGAGTTCGTCGTACGGCGTCGGCTCGGCGTTCACCACGATGAGCCGCGCGCCGTTCTCGGCCGCGACACCGGCCAGCGACGCCGCGGGCTGCACGCGCAGCGTCGTGCCCACGGCGACGAACACCTCGCACGCCTTGGTGATCGCCATCGCCTGGCCCAGCACGACCGGGTCCAGCCGCTCGCCGAACATGACCGTCGCCGACTTCAGGATGCCGCCGCACGTCGTGCACGCCGGGTCCTCCTCGCCGGCCTCCACCCGTGCCAGCGCTTCCGCCATGGGGGAGCGGGCATGACAGCGGGTGCAGGTCACCGTCCGCGCGGTGCCGTGCAGTTCGAGGACCTTGCGATCGGGCATGCCGCCGAGCTGGTGGAGCCCGTCGACGTTCTGGGTGATGACCCGGACGGCGACGCCCGGACGCCGGTCGAGCGCGGCCACCGCGCGGTGCGCGGCGTTCGGCTCCGCACTCCATGTCGCGCTCTTGCGCCGCATCAGCCAGGAGCGCCGCCGGATGTCCGGGTCGGCCATGTAGAAGTCGTACGTGACGAGCTTCTCCGCCTGCGGGTCGCGTCGCCAGAGTCCTTGCGGACCGCGGTAGTCGGGAATGCCGGAGTCCGTGGAGATGCCGGCGCCGCTGAGGATCGCGACGAGAGTCATGCTCCGAGCGTACGCAGCCGGTACGACCGGCGGCGAACCGTTTGTGCCCCGCTGCGCCGGTCCTCCCCGGCCACGGTCACCATCGCGCCGCCGCAGGAATCACGGGGCCGATACGGGCGAACGGGGTCGGAGCCTCACCCGTCCACCGGTGCTGCACCGCCCTGCCCATCTCCTTCATGACGTCACCGTCCTGGACCTTGCCGGTCTCCGCCACGTAGAAGCGGCCGTCGTCCAGCGAGACGAGCCCGTACTGCCCCGCCGCCTCCCAGCCGTACGTCCCCGACGGCTCGTGATGCAGCCCCCGCGGCAGCAGCGGGAGCAGCCGGCCGCGCTCCGGCCGCTGCTGTCCGCGGATCGGTCCCCAGAAGGGGCGGCGGTCGCCGTCGACGACGAAGAACGAGTAGTTGGGGAAGGCGGGCTTGGTGCCCTTGTAGGCGGCCATCATCCAGTTGCCGCTGCGGCCGTCGTATTCGAGGTTCTGCACGCCGTAGGTGGTGTTCCCGGTGTACAGGAAGTACTTGCCGTCCGGGGACGACGGGCCGCTGCGGTGCGGCTCCGACTCGGTCAAGGGCCGCTCGTACGCACGCCACTTGCGGACGTCGTACTGCAACAGCACCTGGTGGTCGTTGTCCTTCCGGGTGGCGTTGGCATACACCCCGTAAGCCACCGTCAGTTTCTGCTGCCCTCCCTTCTTCCCGAACGCCGGGCCGAATGCGACTCCGTCGATGCCACTGCACCCGTACCGGTGGTCGGCCGTCTTGCCCGTGTTGCCGTCGAAGACTCCGTCGCCGTTCATGTCGGCCGTGTAGTCGTCCACCACTTCCTTCAGATGGACGGTGGTGAAGACACCGCTGGTGGCGGCGTCCATGTCCATCCGGTCGATCCGGTCGCCGTCGAGGATCGCGATGTAGAACGCTTTCGCCGACTTGTACTCCAGCGAGCCGTAGACACGTCCGTCGACGGTGTTGAGGTCCAGGTCGCCGAGGTGCCCGGTGAACCCGGTGACCGAACCGACAGGCCGGCCACGGAGGTCGGTCTTGACCAGGAGGTTCGTGAAGGAGAAGTACATGAAGCCCTTGCGGCGGTCCAGGGCCATGCCCTGGAGATGCCCGGACGCCCAGGCCCCGCCGTCGACGGTGAGGGGCGGTCTCGGCGCGGGGCGCGGCGGTGCGGCGCCGGCCGTCGGAGCGAGGGTGCCGATCGTTGCTGCGGCCAGGAAGACGGCAGCCGTCAGCAGGCCGTACACGTGCGAGTGCCTGTGCATGGTCCCTCCGGGGTCCTCGAAGTCCGGATGGTGCTCGGCGGACGCGCACGGCCGACCCGACTCGACATGAACGCCCTGTACGGGGAATACCCACGCTGAATGATGATCCGTCAGGCGCTGTGGATCCTGCGGTGATTGCGCACCGGCGCGTCGGTCACGATGCGGCAGCGGCGGCCGGCAGCACGACGGGGGTGAAGGGCATCGGCGTCCGGCCGGTCCAGCGGTGCAGCCGGGCCCTTCCCCTCTGCAGGGTGGCCCCGCCGTGGCGGACCTTGGTGGACTCGCCCAGGTAGAAGCGGCCGTCGCCGAGCGAAACGAGTCCGTACTGTCCCGCCTGGTCCCAGCCGTACGTCCCCGACTGCTCGTGGTGTTTTCCTTCAGGGAGCAGCGACAGCAGCAGTCCCTGTTCCGGCCGCTGCTGGCCACGGATCCCGCCGATCACGGGCGGCCGGCTGCCGTCGACGGCGAAGAGCCCGAAGTTGGGGAAGGACACCTTGGTCCCATTGTAGACGGCCATCAGCCAGTTGCCGCTGTGACCGTCGTACTCGAGGTTCTGCACGCCGTACGTGGTGTTGCCCGTGTGGACGAAGTACTTGCCCTCAGGGGCGGCGGGGCCTCGGCGGTGGTGGCGGGACTCGTCGAGGGGACGCTCGTACTGCCGCCATGCCGTCGTGTCGTACTGGAGCAGCACCTGGTGGTCGTTGTCACGGCGGGTTGTGTCCGCGTACACGCCGTAGGCGACGGTGAGCAGTTGCCGCCCGTCCTTCCTGCCGAACGCCGGCCCGAACGAGATCCCGTCGATGCCGGCGTTCCCGTAGCGGTGGTCCGCGGTATCGGCCCGCGGGCCGTCGAAGATGCCGTCCCCGTCCATGTCGGCCGTGTGGTCGCGCCGGACCTCCTCGAGATGGACCGTGGTCAGGACACCGCTGGTACGGGCGTCCATGTTCATCCGGGTGATCCGGTCACCGTCGAAGACGGCCACGTAGAAGGCCTGTGCGTCGGCGTACTCCAGCGAGCCGTAGACCCGGCCGTCCCGCGGGTCGAAGTCGAGGTCGCCGAGATGGCCCCCGATGCCCCGGACCGACCCGAGCGGCCTTCCGCGCAGATCCGTTTTCACGATGCTGTCGGTGAACGAGAAGTACAGGTGCCGCTTGCCCGGATCCAGAGCCATGCCCTGGAGATGCCCGGACTTCCAGGTGCCGCCGGCGACGGAGGCGGGCAGCACTCGCGCGTCTGCCTGGACGGGCAGTTGGGGAGGATCCGGGGACTTCTCATGGGGGGTGGCGGCGGGAGCGGCGCCGGCGATCGTCACCAGCGTCAAGGCCGCGACCGCGGTCAGCCAGCCGCGCAGATGCAGGAACATGGGGCACTCCGGAGTCCGGGGGCTCCGGATGCTGCCCGTCGGGTGTGCACGGTCCCGGTCGGCTCGGACAACGAGTCATGAACGCACGCGTACGGCCTGTCGGTTACCGGCAAAACGGGGCAAATGCACTGCTCGAGCGGTCAGGGTGCAGGCGGCAGCCCGTTCTCCAGCTCGACCGTGCCCGTCCCCGCCGACAGCGCGTCGAGAGCGGCCATGACCCGCAGGCCCAGCGAACCGAGCAGGTACTCGGACAGGTCCTCGCGCGCGACCAGGCGCCAGGACACCAGCTCCTCCTCCTGCAGCCGGACCTCCTTGAACCGGTCCTCCGGCAGCACCCCGCCGTCGTACACATACGCGGCGATCGGGGGGCGAGCCTCGCCGGGAACCCAGTCGACCACGAGCAGCGCGCCGAGCTCGATGTCCAGGCCGATCTCCTCCAGCGTCTCCCGGCGGGCCGCCTGCCGCGGCGTCTCGCCCCGATCCGACTCGATCGTGCCGCCCGGAAGCGCCCACCCCTTCCGGTAGTTGGGCTCGACCAGCAGCACCCGGCCCTCGCCGTCACGCAGCAGTGCGGCGGCTCCGGCGAGGATGCGGGGGAGGGAGGCGATGTAGGAGGCGTAGTCCGAGGTCGTCACGGCACGCAGCGTAGGACATGGGCCGCGCGCGGCGGTGAGCGCCACGGCCCGGCGCCTGTGCTAAACAACCACCTTTGGTACGGAATATTGGGCGATGCCGGGGTGGCATGCCCTCCGACGCTGCGGATAGGGTCGGGGCGGCGCGACTGCCTGTTCGATAGCAAGGGATGCAAGGTGACGGACGGAGCAGTTACTCAGCCCGCGCGTGTGCTCGTCGCGGCTGACAAGTTCAAGGGCTCGCTCACGGCCGTACAGGTCGCGGAGCGGGTGACAGCCGGGCTCCGGCGAGTGGTCCCCGACCTGGCGGTGGAGGCACTGCCCGTGGCCGACGGCGGCGACGGCACGGTCGCCGCGGCGGTGGCGGCCGGGTTCGAGCGCCGGGAGGTACGGGTCACGGGGCCGCGCGGCGAGTCCCTCACCGCGGCGTACGCCCTCCGCGACGGCACCGCCGTCGTCGAGATGGCCGAGGCCTCCGGCCTCCAGCACCTGCCGCCGGGTGTCTTCGCACCGCTGACCGCCACGACCTACGGCTCCGGGGAACTGCTGCGCGCCGCGCTCGACGCGGGCGCGCGCACCATCGTCTTCGGCGTCGGCGGCAGCGCGACCACCGACGGCGGCGCCGGAATGCTCGCCGCGCTCGGCGCGCGCTTCCTCGACGCGTCCGGCGAACCGGTGTCCCCCGGCGGCGCAGCCCTGCGCGACCTCGCGACCGCCGACCTGTCCGGGCTCGACGCCCGCTTCAAGGACGTCGAACTCGTCCTCGCCAGCGACGTCGACAACCCGCTGACCGGCCCCAAGGGCGCCCCAGCCGTCTACGGTCCCCAGAAGGGCGCGGCTCCGGAGGACGTCGCCGTCCTCGACGAGGCGCTCGCACACTACGCGTCCGTACTCGGACCCGAGCAGGCGGACTCGCCCGGCGCGGGCGCGGCGGGCGGCATCGGCTACGGCGCGCTGGTCGCGCTCGGCGCGGGCTTCCGGCCCGGCATCGAGGTCATGCTCGACGTGCTGGGCTTCGCCCCGGCCCTGTCGAGGGCCACCCTCGTCATCACCGGCGAGGGCTCCCTCGACGAGCAGACCCTGCACGGCAAGGCCCCGGCGGGCGTCGCGGCGGCGGCCCGCGCCCGCGGCATCGAGGTCGTCGCGGTCTGCGGCCGCCTGACGCTCCCCCCGGAGGCACTGGGGCGCGCCGGTATCCGGCGCGCCTACGCCCTCACTGCGCTGGAGCCGGACCCGGAGCGCTGCATGGCGGAAGCAGGTCCGCTGCTGGAACGGGCGTCGGAGTCGATCGGGCGCGACTTCCTGCTCTGACGGGGGGTGGGGGGGGGGGGGGGGCCCCGCCCCCCCCCCCCCCCCCCCCCGGAAAGCCGCTGGGCGTCTTTTGCGGGGCCAGGTCCGTGTTGTTTGGCGGGTGGGTGTGCTGCCGGGCGTGGCTCGGCGCTTCCAAGCGGA
>NZ_JBVHTA010000030.1:50135-98987 GCF_055566095.1 Streptomyces sp. NPDC027962 | reverse complement strand
GGGGCCCGTTCTGGTAGGGGCGGGGTGTTGGGATCCCTTTTGTTTTTGGGGGGGGGGGTTTTTCTCCCCCCACGGGGGGGGTCCCTGGCCCGGCTCGCCCGGGGCCCCTCGCCGTTTCCGCGCTCCGGCGCGTGGGGGATGCCGGGGCGTTGGTCGGCCGGGCTGCCGGAGCCTGGGTCCCCGATGCCGGGCGGGCTGTCGTGGCCGACCCAGGCGCCCCAGCCACGAACCTCCCGAGGCCGGCCCCGTGGGGCTGTCAGTGGGCTCTGGCAGGATTTGGCTGTGAGCAGCGAAGACAAGCAGCCGTCAGAGCCCGCCGCCGACGGGCCCGAGCAGCTTGCGCTCATCCGCGAGACCGTTCGCCGTGCCAACGTGCCGAAGGCCAAGCCGCGCACCTGGCGCGGGGCGGCGCTCGCCAAGGAGCTGCCCGTCGCACGGGTCATGGTCAACAAGGGCGTGCTCCACCTCGATCAGTTCTTCGACTACGCCGTGCCCGAGGAGCTCGACGCCGACGCCCAGCCGGGCGTGCGGGTACGGGTGCGCTTCGGGGCCGGTGCGCACCGGGTGCGTGACGGGCGCCGCGAAGGCGGCGGGCTCATCGACGGCTTCCTCATGGAGCGGCGTGCCGAATCCGACTACCCAGGCGCCCTCGCCGCCCTCGCGTACGTCGTCTCGCCCGAGCCGGTGCTCAGCCCCGAGATCCTCTCCCTCGCCCGCGCGGTCGCCGACCGGTACGCGGGCAGTCTCGCCGACGTGCTCCAGCTCGCCGTGCCGCCGAGGAACGGCCGCGCGGAGGCCAAGCCCTCACCGGACCCGCTGCCGCCGCCGGCCGCGCCCGCAGCCGGCACCTGGGAGCGGTACGGGCGGGGACCAGCCTTCATCGAGTCGCTCGCAGCCGGCGGAGCGCCGCGCGCCGTCTGGACCGCGCTGCCCGGTCCGCACTGGCCCGAGGAGCTGGCACGCGCCGTCGCGGCGACCCTCGCGTCGGGGCGGGGAGCGCTCGTCGTGGTGCCCGACGGCCGGCGCGCCTCCCGCGTCGATGCCGCGCTCACCGCGCTGCTCGGCGAAGGCCACCACACCCTCCTGACCGCCGAGTCCGGGCCCGAGAAGCGGTACCGGCAGTGGCTTGCCGTGCGGCGGGGCTCCGTCCGCGTGGTGGTCGGTACCCGGGCCGCGATGTTCGCTCCCGTACGGGACGTGGGGCTGGTCGCCATCTGGGACGACGGGGACTCCAGCCACAGCGACGACAACGCCCCCTTTCCGCATGTGCGCGAGGTCCTCGAGCTGCGCGCCGGCCACGACAAGTGCGCCTTCCTGCTCGGCAGCACGGCTTGCACCGTCGAGGCGGCCCAGCTCGTGGAGAGCGGCTGGGCCGCACCACTGCTCGCCGACCGGGCGCAGGTACGGGCCGTCGCGCCTCTGGTACGGACCGTCGGGGACCAGGACCTGGCGCGCGACGAGGCGGCCCGAGCCGCCCGGCTGCCGAGCATCGCCTGGCAGGCCGTCAGGGACGGGCTCGCGAACGGCCCCGTGCTCGTCCAGGTGCCCCGGCGCGGCTACGTCCCGAGGCTCGCGTGCGAACGGTGCCGTACGCCCGCCCGCTGCCGCCGCTGCGCCGGTCCTCTCGAGGCGCCAGACGAGCGCGACCTGCGCTGCGGCTGGTGCGGGCGCGGCGAGCCGGAATGGCACTGCGCCGAATGCGGGGCGTTCCGCCTGCGGGCGCAGATCGTCGGGGCGCGGCGCACGGCGGAGGAACTCGGCCGCGCGTTCCCAGCGGTGCCGGTGCGGACCTCGGGCCGCGACCACGTCCTCGACACCGTCCCCGCCCGGCCCGCGCTCGTCGTCTCCACGCCCGGCGCGGAGCCCGTTCCCGAGGGCGACGGCTACGCGGCCGCGCTGCTCCTCGACGGCTGGGCCATGCTCGGCCGCCCCGACCTCCGCGCCGGCGAGGAGGCGCTGCGCCGTTGGATCGGCGCGGCCTCACTGGTGCGACCGCAGGCGGAGGGCGGCACAGTCGTCGTGGTCGCCGAACCGACGCTGCGTCCCGTACAGGCGCTGGTGCGCTGGGACCCGGTGGGGCACGCGCTGCGGGAGCTGGCGGAGCGGGCCGAGCTGGGCTTTCCGCCGGTGTCCCGGATGGCTGAGATCGTCGGGAGCCCGTCCGCCGTGTCGGCGTTCCTGGCTCAGGCGGACCTGCCCGCGGAAGCGGAAGTGCTCGGGCCGGTGCCGATGCCGGAGGTGCTCGGGCGGGCGCGCCGGGCCGGGGACCCTCCGCCGGGGGAGCGGTGGGAGCGGGCGCTGGTGCGGGTGCCGCCGGGAAAGGGTGCCGCGCTGGCGGCGGCGCTGAAGTCGGCACAGGCGTCCCGCTTGGCGCGGGGCGGCCCGGACCAGGCGCGTCTGCGCATCGACCCGCCGGACATCGGCTGACGGTCGAAACGGGAACTCACCTGCCCGAGCGGAGAGTTCGGCCGATACGTCTCCGGCCGGTGCGACCGAACGCGAACTCCCGCATGTGCGTCACACATGCGGGGTGTGCGAGTATCCCGTCGCCTCGACCTCGCCCCCCGGTTTCGCATGCCCGCAGGCAGTCGGCGGATCGTCACCCGTGCCCCCGGGACTGTGACTTGGTGTAGACCTGACGTAACATCACGAGACTCACTGACACGGACGGGCCGCCCTCCGCAGCGACGCCCGGGGCGGTGCTGCTGACTCCGAGGCCCGGACCCGCATCGGCGACGAATCCCAGAACCTCTCGGGAACGAGAGGGTCACCGCGCAGCCCCAGGCAGGTCCTGGCGGCGCTCCGTGCCTCGGCGGAACGGCGAGGCACCTGGACGAGGAGAAGGTTCGTGACCACGCCCGACATATCCGTGATCATAGGCGCCTACAACGCCATGCCGTATCTGACACGGACCCTCACGTCCGTGATCGGACAGTCGCTCGGGATGGAGCGGCTGGAGGTCATCGCGGTGAACGACGGCTCGACCGACACCACAGGCGACGAGTTGGAGCGCTTCGCGGCGGCGCACCCGGAGCGCTTCACGGTCATTCACCAGGAGAACTCCGGCGGGCCGTCCGCCCCGCGCAATGTGGGAATCGAGCACGCCAGGGGCCGGTTCGTCTTCTTCCTCGATGCCGACGACTATCTGGGCGAGGAGGCGCTGGAACGGATGCTCGCCGCCGCGGAGACCAACCGAACCGATGTGGTGCTGGGCCGCATGGTCGGTGTGAACGGACGCGGGGCCCCCGCATCGATGTTCGTCCGCAACCAACCGCGCACGGATGTCTTCAACTCCCGCGTCTACTGGGCGCTCAACCCCCTCAAGCTGTTCCGCAGGGACCTCGTCGAGCGCCACGGCCTGCGCTTCCCGACCGGCTACAAGGTGTGCGAGGACCAGTTCTTCACAGCCCTCGCGTATCTCCGCGCCGACGGGATCTCGGTGGTCGCCGACTACGACTGTCTTTTCATCGTCAAGCGGGACGACGGTCAGAACATCACCGTGACCACCCGCGGGGCCGAACAGCGCATCCAGACGCTCAAGATGATGGTCGACCTCGTCGAGGAACATGTCGAACCGGGTCCCGACCGCGACAGTCTGCTGAACAGGCATCTGTCGATCGATCTGTTCCACGCGCTGATCCACCTCGCGAAGGAGCCGGAGCGGCCGGTCCAGGAGAAGGGTCTGCAGGAGCTGCGTGAGCTTCTGTCGCGCATGTACACCCCCACGCTCAGACAGAGAGTCGGCGCCATCACAAGAACCAGATGCGCGTTCATCGAACGCGGGTTGCTCGACGAACTCGTCGAGCTGGAGAAGGCGGACGAGGAGCACCGTTCGCGCGGTACTTATCCCGAGGTCCTCGTCGAGGCCGGCCGTGCCTACGCCCGGCTCCCGTTCTTCCGCGACAGCTCACGTGGCGTGCCGGACGAGTGCTACGAGATCACGCGGGAACTCCAGGTGCGCCACCGGCTCGACGCGGTCTCCCTCGACAGGGACGGCCTGCACATCGCCGGGCATGCCTACCTGCGGCGCGTCGCAGCCCCGCACCACACCACGGAACTGGTGCTGCGCGAGCGCAGCACCAGGGTGGAACACCGGTTTCCCGCCCGGACGGTGCCCGCCCCCGGCGTCGGCGCCGACGAGGACGCCGGCATCTTCGACTACCCGGCCGCGGGTTTTGCCGTGACGGTCGACCTGGCCACAGCGGCCGCCGGCGAACGGCTGCCCCGAGGACTGTGGGACGTGTTCGTCTCCCTCGACGTCGAGGGGGTCACCAGGGAGATCCGTTTCGGGAACCGGCGCGACCCCGACATCGTGAGCGCGCCGCAGACGCATGTTCTCGACAGCGGTGGGGAGTACATGGCGGCAGCGCTGTACTTCACCCACCCCTACGACAACCTGACCCTGGACATCGGCGAGAACAAGCACCGTGTCGCGGACAAGGTGCGCGTCGACGACGTCGCGTGGACCTCGGCCGGAGAACTCGAAGTCACCGGCTCCTGGACACTCGCGTCGATCCCCGACGACGCACTGCGCCTGCGCCTGACGAACGAAGAGGCGGCGGAGGCCGAGGACGCGGCAGTGGTCGAGTTCGCGGCTTCCCCCCACGGCCGGAGCGGTTTCCGGGTCACCACGAGGCTTTCGGATCTTCCGTCCGGCACATGGACGGCGCAGATGTACTTGGGCGGCGGCCGAGCCCGTCTGCTCGGAGCCGTTCCCGAGCAGGCCGGCCTGCAGGCCGTGCGCTGGCGCCGTCGTGGCCTGCCCTGGTACGCGAAGCCCGTGAAGGCAGGCAAGGACCTGGCGCTGCGCATCGACCGGGTCAAACTCACCGCTGCCGTGACCAACCGGCTCAAGCGGTAGACGCAAGGCCACCGGGCCGAGGGGTGGGATGGGCAGGCCCCCGAGGCGACTGCACCGGGCCACGCTCCACGAGCGTGGCCAGTGGAGCGTCAGCCGTTGCGTGGGCCGGGGAAGGCGCTCGTGCGGGAGTCCGTCGGCTGGGGCGGCATCGAGCGGGCCGCCGGGACCGCCGGGACCGCCGGGACGGCGGACAGCCCCGACGCCGCCGGCAGCGTACGCGTCGCGGCGGCCCCCTCCCCCTCCGCCTCCGTCGCCGTGGCAGACGCCGCGGCCGCCTGGCGCCTGGCGCCGTAACGGCGGTGGACCGCCTGCTTGGTGACGCCGAGGGCCGAACCGACCGCGTCCCAGGAGAAGCCGAGGGAGCGGTCGAAGTCCACCGCCGCGGTCACAAGGGTCTCGACGCTGTCCCGCAGCTCCTGGGCGAGTCGGACGGTCGGGGCCGGGGCCCGGCCGTAGACGACGAAGCCCGTGGAGGGGCCGGAGCGTCGCGGGCGGTAGACATTCCCCAGCTGGGCGGTGAGCGTGCGCAATGCGTCCACCTGTCGGCGGACCCGCTCGATGTCCCGCACCAACAGGTGCAGACTCGCCCGGGCTTGGGCGTCGTGGGTTGCGTGGTCGGCCATTGACAAGCCTCTCGAACCGGCGATGAAGAAGGGTTCGGGCCGCGTACGGGGCGGCCCGCTTGGGTCAATCTCTCTTGACCAACGCATCGGCGGGCGATCTGGTCACGCTTCGGGGCGTATGTGCCTATGCGCAGGGCGCACGCTCCTCCGCACGCCCCCTGCGGACAGGGCTCATAGACTGGTGTGCTGCTCGTCACCGCATACACCAGTCTGAGAGGCAGTCAGCCACCGATGAAGCTCGTCTTCGCAGGTACCCCCGAGGTCGCCGTCCCCGCCCTGGACGCTCTGATCGCCTCCGACCGTCACGAGGTCGCCGCCGTGGTGACCCGGCCGGACGCCCCCGCGGGCCGTGGCCGGCGGCTGGTCGCCAGCCCCGTCGCCGAGCGCGCCGCCGATGCCGGCATCGAGGTGCTCAAGCCGGTGCGACCGCGCGACGAGGAGTTCCTGGCACGGCTGCGGGAGATCGCACCGGACTGCTGCCCGGTCGTCGCCTACGGCGCGCTGCTGCCCAAGGCGGCCCTCGACGTGCCGGCCCGCGGCTGGGTGAACCTGCACTTCTCGCTGCTGCCCGCCTGGCGCGGTGCCGCGCCCGTGCAGCACGCGATCCTGGCCGGCGACGAGATGACCGGCGCCTCGACGTTCCAGATCGAGGAGGGGCTCGACTCCGGCCCGGTCTACGGGGTGATCACCGAGCCCGTGCGTCCCACCGACACCAGCGGCGACCTGCTGACCCGGCTGGCCTTCGCCGGTGCGGGGCTTCTCGTGGCCACCATGGACGGCATCGAGGACGGCACACTGCAGGCCGTGCCGCAGCCCGCGGAGGGCGTCACCCTCGCGCCGAAGATCACCGTCGAGAACGCCCATATCGACTGGACCGCCCCGGCGCTGCGTGTCGACCGTGTCGTACGGGGCTGCACGCCCGCACCGGGCGCGTGGACGGTCTTCCGGGGCGAACGCCTCAAGCTGATCCAGGCCGGGCTGTCGGCGGACCGCAATGACCTCGGTCCGGGTGAGCTCGACGCGGGCAAGAACCATGTGCACGTCGGCACCGGGTCCCACGCGGTCGAGCTCGTGTGGGTGCAGCCGCAGGGCAAGAAGCCGATGCGGGCCGCCGACTGGGCGCGCGGTGTGCGCATCGGCCCGGGAGAGCGGGTCGGCGCGGCGGACGTAGGCTGAGAGGGTTCAGCCCTCTTCGAACGCGGAGCACCTTTTGAGCGAGCAGTCCCGTCGCCGTCCCCCCAGGCCCCACCGCCGCCCCAAGAAGGATCCCGTGCGGATTCTTGCCTTCGAGGCGCTGCGGGCGGTCGACGAGAGGGACGCGTACGCCAACCTCGTCCTGCCGCCGCTGCTGAAGAAGGCGCGCGAGAAGGACGACTTCGACGGGCGTGACGCGGCGCTGGCGACGGAGCTGGTGTACGGGACGCTGCGCCACCAGGGCACGTACGACGCGATCATCGCGGCCTGCATCGACCGGCCGCTGCGCGAGGTCGACCCGCCCGTGCTGGACGTGCTCGCGCTCGGTGCGCACCAGCTGCTGGGGACCCGTATCCCGACCCACGCGGCGGTGTCGGCGAGTGTGGAGCTGGCACGGGTGGTGCTTGGCGACGGGCGCGCGAAGTTCGTGAACGCCGTGCTGCGCAAGATCTCGCAGGACGATCTGGCCGCCTGGCTGGAGCGGGTCGCGCCGCCCTACGACGAGGACGCCGAGGACCACCTCGCGGTCGTCCACTCCCACCCCCGGTGGGTCGTCTCCGCGCTGTGGGACTCGCTCGGCGGCGGCCGCGCCGGCATCGAGGACCTGCTGGAGGCCGACAACGAACGGCCCGAGGTGACGCTGGTGGCCCGGCCGGGCCGTTCGACCACCGACGAGCTGCTGGACGTGCTGGGCGAGGACTCGGCGCTGCCCGGGCGCTGGTCCCCCTACGCCGTCCGTCTCGCCGAGGGCGGCGAGCCCGGCGCGATCGGGGCCGTACGGGAGGGACGGGCCGGCGTCCAGGACGAGGGCAGCCAGCTCGTGGCGATCGCGCTGGCGAACGCACCGCTGGAGGGCGCCGACGAGCGCTGGCTCGACGGCTGCGCGGGCCCCGGCGGCAAGGCGGCGCTGCTCGGCGCCCTCGCCGCGGAGCGGGGCGCGTCGCTGCTGGCGTCGGAGAAGCAGCCGCACCGCGCCCGGCTGGTCGGGCGGGCGCTGACCGGCAACCCCGGTCCGTACCAGGTCATCACGGCCGACGGCACACGCCCGCCCTGGCGGGAAGGCGTCTTCGACCGGGTGCTCGTCGACGTGCCGTGCTCGGGCCTCGGTGCGCTGAGGCGACGCCCCGAGGCGCGCTGGCGCCGGCGCCCGGAGGACCTCGAGGGATTCGCGCCGCTGCAACGGAGCCTGCTGCGGGAGGCGTTGAAGGCCGTCCGGGTCGGCGGCGTGGTGGGTTACGCGACCTGCTCGCCGCATCTCGCCGAGACGCGGGTCGTCGTGGACGACGTCCTGCGCGGGCGGGGCGGCCCGGCCGCGCAGGCGGAGTGGGTGGATGCTCGCCCGCTGATGCCGGGCGTGCCCGCGCTGGGCGACGGACCCGACGTGCAGCTGTGGCCGCATCTGCACGGCACGGACGCGATGTACCTGGCGCTGCTGCGACGGACCGCGTAGGCCCGCCGCTCGTGCAGCGTCCTGGAACGAGTGATCCGTTCGCGGGACGGTCTGCGCCTCGGGCAGCTTGTCGTACACCAGGGTCCGCGGGGCCGTACCCGTGTGCCCGGCCCGACCATCCGGATACTCTGCGGATCCGGGCAGCCGTCGCCATGGCGACGGCGCAGGCGGGCAACGCTGGACGGGCCCTGCGGCTGCTCGCCGCTCTGCTGCGGGACCAGATCCGCGTCATGGGACCTGACCAGCGTGAGAGGCTGACGACCCGCGTCTCCCTCGCCGGCCTGACAGCCGGGTGCAACAGGAAGCAGGCCCTGTGGCTGTTGTCCGACGTGCTCGCGGACCAGATCCGTGTCCTCGGTCTGACTCGTCCCGACACCCTGGCCACGGGACGGTACATCCGGCGACCGACGGGGGATGCCGTCCAGTCGCCGATGACGCAACCAATCGCCCGGATTGCGGTGGACTGCGCCGGTCCGACCGGCCCTTGGTCCGTACCCGAGTACCGTCCCGGGGAGGGGAAGTGCCCGAGGGCATGGCAGGCTTGGCCCATGGCCGTTCAGATCAATCCCAGCATCCTCTCCGCGGACTTCTCCCGACTGGCGGAAGAGGCGAAGGCCGTCGAGGGCGCCGACTGGCTCCACGTCGACGTGATGGACAACCACTTCGTGCCCAACCTCACCCTGGGCGTGCCGATCGTGGAGTCGCTCGCGAAGGCGACGGACATCCCGCTGGACTGTCATCTCATGATCGAGGATCCCGACCGCTGGGCTCCCCAGTACGTCGAGGCCGGCGCCGGTTCCGTCACGTTCCACGTCGAGGCCGCCGCCGCCCCCGTGCGGCTGGCGCGTGAGATCCGGGCGAAGGGTGCGCGGGCGTCGATGGCGCTCAAGCCGGCCACGCCCATCGAGCCGTACGAGGATCTGCTCTCCGAGCTCGACATGCTCCTGATCATGACGGTGGAGCCGGGCTTCGGCGGGCAGGCGTTCCTCGACATCATGCTGCCGAAGATCCGCCGTACCCGTGAGCTCATCTCCAAACACGGCCTCCCGCTGTGGCTGCAGATCGACGGCGGAGTGTCGGCGTCGACCATCGAGCGGTGCGCGGAGGCCGGCGCCGATGTCTTCGTGGCGGGCTCGGCGGTCTACAGCGCGGACGATCCGGCCGCGGCGGTCCGGATGCTCCGTGAACAGGCGACGGCGGCGACCGCCTCCGCGGCCTGGGCGTGCGGCCACTGACGCCATGGCCGCGCTTGTTCAACCGATGTTGGCCCAACGGGGCTGATCAAGGACAGACGGATCTGACAGGATGGCGGGTCCGGAGTGTGTACAGCGGTAAGTGTGTACGGATGAACAGCAGTGAGGAGATCGCGGTGTCTGCTAGGTCGGCGGGACGGTCTGCCCTGCGGATGGGACCCGCCGAGCTTGTTCAGGCGGCGGCCATGGCCCGCCGCTTCTACCTCGAGGGCAAGTCCAAGATCCAGATCGCGGAGGAGTTCGGCGTCAGCCGCTTCAAGGTCGCGAGGGTCCTCGAGACGGCGCTCGAGCGCGATCTCGTACGCATCGAGATCCGTGTCCCCGCGGAGCTGGACGCCGAGCGTTCCGACGCGCTGCGTGCCCGCTTCGGCCTGCGGCACGCGGTCGTCGTCGAGTCCCCGGCCGAGGCCGCGGACGAGTCGCCCGACCCGGAGAACCTGGGCGAGGTCGCTGCCGACCTGCTGGGCGAGCTGGTGGCTGAGGGTGATGTGCTGGGTCTGGCCTGGGGCCGGTCCACCATCCACATGGCTGCCGCCCTCGACCGGCTGCCGCCCTGCACGGTCGTCCAGCTCACCGGCGTGTACGACGCGGGCACCGCGGAGCGCGGCTCCGTCGAGGCCGTACGAAGAGCGGCGCAGGTCTCCGGCGGCGAGGCGCACCCCATCTACGCCCCGATGCTGCTGCCCGACCCCGCGACGGCCGCGGCGCTGCGCCATCAGACGGGTATCGCGCGGGCCTTCGAGTACTTCGACAAGGTCACCGTCGCCTGCGTGTCGATCGGCTCCTGGGAGCCCGGCATCTCGACCGTCCACGACATGCTCTCCGACGAGGAGCGCGCCCACTACGCCTCGCTCGGTGTGGCCGCCGAGATGTCGGCCCACCTCTTCGACACCCAGGGCCGCCGGGTCGGCCGTGACCTGGGGGAGCGCTGCATCACCGTGGAGGCGGACCGGCTGCGCCGTATCCCGGAGGTCGTGGCCATCGCGGGCGGCGCCCGCAAGGCGGAGGCGATCGGGGCGGTGCTCCGGTCCGGCCTGGTCACCAGCCTGGTGACGGACACGGCCGCGGCCGATCTGCTGCTGACCGCGGCCCCCGGCCCGCGCCCCGCCCTGGAGCGCGCGGACCCGGACGACTGACCGGCGCCCTCGGCGTCAGCTTGGACGATCGCACCAGGTCACCCCCTCTGACCTGGACGATTGTCCCGGGTCGGTCCGGGCTGCCGGCATGGGAGAATGAAGTACGTGCGTCTTCCTCCGGCTGTATCGCCGGGGGGCCAACTCCGATCGACTGGGATGTTCAGCACGTGCGTTTCCTCAATGACATCAAGCCGCCGTACGACCTGACGTACGACGATGTGTTCATGGTCCCGAGCCGCTCGGCCGTCGGTTCGCGGCAGGGTGTGGACCTTTCCTCGCCGGACGGGACCGGCACGACCGTGCCGCTGGTCGTCGCCAACATGACCGCCATCGCCGGCCGCCGGATGGCCGAGACCGTCGCACGGCGCGGTGGGCTCGTCGTCATTCCGCAGGACATCCCGATCGAGGTCGTGACCGACGTCATCTCCTGGGTGAAGACGCGGCACCTCGTGCTGGACACCCCGATCATCCTGGAGCCCCACCAGACCGTCGCCGACGCGCTGTCCCTGCTGCCCAAGCGGGCGCACGGCGCGGGCGTCGTCGTGGACGAGGACCGCAGGCCGGTGGGCATCGTCACCGACCACGACCTGGCCGGCGTCGACCGCTTCACCCAGCTGTCCGAGGTCATGTCCAAGGACCTGCTGCTGCTCGACGCGGACATCGACCCGCGCGAGGCGTTCAACACCCTCGATGCCGCCAACCGGCGTTACGCCCCCGCCGTGGACGGTGACGGCAGGCTGGCCGGTGTGCTGACCCGCAAGGGCGCGCTGCGCGCGACCCTGTACACGCCCGCCGTCGACGCCCAGGGCAAGCTGCGCATCGCCGCGGCGGTCGGCATCAACGGCGATGTCGCGGGCAAGGCGAAGCAGCTGCTCGACGCGGGCGTCGACACGCTCGTCGTCGACACCGCCCACGGTCACCAGGAGTCGATGATCAGCGCGGTCAAGGCCGTTCGGGCGCTCGACCCGCAGGTGCCGGTCGTCGCGGGCAACGTCGTCGCCGCCGAGGGTGTCCGTGACCTGATCGAGGCCGGCGCCGACATCGTCAAGGTCGGCGTGGGCCCCGGCGCCATGTGCACCACCCGCATGATGACCGGCGTCGGCCGGCCGCAGTTCTCGGCCGTCCTCGAATGTGCCGCGGAGGCCAAGAAGTTCGGCAGGCACGTCTGGGCCGACGGCGGTGTCCGCCACCCGCGCGATGTGGCGATGGCCCTGGCCGCGGGCGCGTCCAACGTCATGGTCGGCTCGTGGTTCGCAGGGACGTACGAGTCGCCGGGCGACCTCCAGCAGGCCCCCGACGGCCGGTTCTACAAGGAGTCCTTCGGCATGGCGTCCGCGCGTGCCGTGCGCAACCGCACCAGCGAGGAGTCCGCGTACGACAGGGCGCGCAAGGGTGTGTTCGAGGAGGGGATCTCGCACTCGCGGATGTATCTCGACCCGAGCCGTCCGGGCGTGGAGGACCTGATCGACTCGATCATCGCGGGTGTCCGCTCCTCGTGCACGTACGCGGGCGCGGGCTCGCTCGAGGAGTTCGCGGCGAAGTCGATCGTCGGTATCCAGAGCGCCGCCGGTTACGCGGAGGGCAAGCCCCTGCACGCCAGCTGGAGCTGACACTCTCGCGCAGGCAAGCTCCTCCGTCCCGACCGGAGCTGACACTCGGTCATTCGTCCGGTCCCCGCACGCGGGGGCCGGACGAACTGTTTCAGGCCAACGCGTTCGAAAGGGAATGTGTCCCGGCAACGGGGGTAGGCGCCTTTGCGTACTGACATCGGAGCAGGGGAGGACGAAGTGTCCACGGCGAGCACGGTCCCAACCGAATTCACGCAGCCTGGAGTACAGGGCCCTGACTTGGCGCAGCTGGACCTTCCTGACGTGGAGAACCCGGGGGAGGTCGCGCCGAAGGACGCACGGGAGATTTCCAGGGTCTTTTTCGTCCGGCTCACCGAGCTGGAGGAGGGCACGCACGAGTACCAGTACGTGCGCAACACCCTCATCGAGCTCAACCTGGCACTGGTGAAGTACGCCGCGGGCCGCTTCCGTAACCGGGCCGAGCAGATGGAGGACATCGTCCAGGTCGGCACCATCGGCCTGATCAAGGCGATCGACCGGTTCGAGCTCAGCCGCGAGGTGGAGTTCGCGACCTTCGCCGTTCCGTACATCGTCGGCGAGATCAAGCGGTTCTTCCGTGACACGAGTTGGGCCGTGCATGTTCCGCGCCGCCTCCAGGAACTGCGGATCGATCTCGCCAAGGCGGTCGACGAGCTCTCGCAGAAGCTGGACCACGCACCGACCACCGCGGAACTCGCCGAGCACCTCGGGATGGACGAGGAGGAGGTCATCGAGGGCGTTGTCGCGAGCAACGGCTACACGGCCGGCTCGATCGACATGCCCATGGACGATGCCTCCGACCACGCCTCGGTGCCGCTGTCCGACCGGTTGGGCGCGCCGGACGCCGACCTGGAGACCGCGGAGAACGTCCAGGCGCTCAAGCCGCTGATCGAGGAGCTCGACGAGCGCGACCGTCGGATCCTGCAGATGCGGTTCGGCGAGGAGATGACGCAGTCGGAGATCGGCGCGGAGCTCGGCGTCTCCCAGATGCATGTCTCCAGGCTGCTGGCCCGTATCACCGGCCGGCTGCGTGAGGGGCTGCTCGCCGTGGAGTGAGCTCGGCCGTGCACCGGGTGGTCGGCCGTGGTCGGCCACCTGTCCTGATACCGATTCCCCCCACGGCAGAAGCGGCGTTCCGGGCAACCGGGACGCCGCTTCTGCTTGCGCGTTCGCGCGCCGGCAGGTCAGTGCAGGTCAGTTCAGCGGACAGTGGTCGCCGGGCGCACCCACGTCGCCTCGACCCGCTTGCCGAAGGGGAGCTGGCGAACCTCGACCTGACCCGCGAGCTGCTGCACCATGTGCCAGCCGAATCCTCCGCCGCCGCTGAAGTCCGGCTGCCTGGCGACCGGCGGCGAGGGGCTGGAGTCGTCCATCTGAACCACCAGAGCGTCGTGCCCAGCTGTCAGGTGCAGTCGCCACCAGCCGGCGGTGTGCCGCACGGCGTTGGCGACCAGCTCGGTCACGACGAGCAGCACCGCGTCGGCGTCGACCCAGGGGCAGTGCTGCAGCAGGAACTCCGCGGTGGCCGTACGGGCGCCCGCGCTGTGCCTGCTCTCGTGATGCGGCGATTCCTCAATCACCACATGTGGCTGTGCGTTCATCAGCGCTTCGCCTACCCAGAAGTCGCGCACTTATCAACCCAGAAGTCGCGCACTTATCAACCCCGAAGTCGCGCACCTATCAACCCCGAGAACCGGCCGGGTCGAGTTACTTCGGGAAACGTTGCGCTGGGCATGCCAAGTCCCGTAGCTTGACGACCCCTACCGGAGGGTAACCACGGTCGGGCCGCCACTTTCCGCCCGAGTTGTTCCAGGTGCCCCAGGGGGATCACATGCGCCGGCGACTCCGCCGCCCCACGATCCGCGGCCGGATCGTGACACTCACCGTCGTGCCCGTCGCCGCCCTCACGCTGCTCTGGGCCTTTGCCATGGTGTCGGTGACGGGTGACCTGCGGGCGCTGCTCAGGGTCCAAGGGGTGTACGAGTCGTTCGGCACGCCCATCGACACCGCCGTGGGCCAGATCCAGATCGAACGACGTCTCGCCGCTGCCTACCTCGGCTCGGGGCAGGGCAGCGACCGGGAGGCCCTCGCCGCCCTGCTGAGTCAGCAGCGGGGGACCGACCGGACGGTGACCGCCATGCGGGAGGCGATCGGGGACCGCGAACGGCGCGATGACCTCACGCACGCGCAGCGGCAGTCCGTCGACGCGATGGCCGGAGCGGTCGACGCTCTGGAGGGACTGCGCGTGCGGGTGCTGGCACGAAAGCTCGCCTGGGACGCTGCGATCACCGAGTACACGACGTTCGTCGAGCCCGCGTTCGACGTCCAGTCCTCGCTCACCGCTCTGCAGGCCGGCCGGCTCGCCCGGGAAAGTCAGGTCGTGATCGAGCTGGTGCGCGTACGGGAGTTCCTCTCCCGCGAGGACGCCTTCGTCGCCGGGGCTCGCGCGTCGGGAGCCCTGACGGACCGGCAGTACGACACCCTCACCGCGACCATCGAGGACCGGCGGGTCTTCCACCGCACCTACGTCCCCGGCCTGCCGGACGACTCCCGACGTCTGTTCACCGACTTCGAGCGCGGGGAGGAGTACCTGGCCCTCACTGCCGGCGAAGACGCTCTCCTAAGGTCGGGCGCGGACCGGGCCGGCGAGGCCATGGCCGCCGACTCCTGGCGCACCACCACCGACCGCGCGGTCAAGCGGTACATGCTGCTGTGCACAGAGGCGGCCCTGAACGCCGCGGACCGCGGGCGGGCTTTCGCCTACCGGGAGATGGTCAAGGCCGCGGGCGTCGGCGTGGCCGGGCTCGTCGCGGTCGGCCTGTCGATCCGGCTCTCCATGGTGAGCGGGCGGCGTATCTCCCGGCGTCTCGAGGAACTGCGCGACGCCGCCGACCTCCTGGCCACCCACCGGCTCCCCGACGTGATGCGCCGGCTCGCGGCGGGCGAGCAGGTGGATGCCGCCGAAGCCGCTCCGCCGCTCGAGTTCGGCGACGCGGCCGACGGGCGCGCGGAGGCCGACGAGATCTCCCAGGTGGGACGGGCGCTGAACGCTGCGCGGCTGGCCGCTGTCGAGGCAGCCGTCAAACAGGCAACACTCCGCCGGGGCGTCTTCGCGGTGCTGCTCAACATCGCCCGGCGCAATCAGACACTGGTGCACCGGCAGTCCAAACTCGTCGACACCCTGGAACGGCGCACCAGCGACCCGGACGTGCTGGAGGACCTGTTCAAGATCGACCACCTGACGACCAGGATGCGCCGCCACGCGGAAGGCCTCATCATCCTGTCCGGCGCCGCGCCGGGACGCCGCTGGCGCGAACCGGTACCGGTGGTGGACGTCGTCGCCGCGGCGGTCGGCGAGATCGAGCACTACACCCGGGTCGTCGTGCCGCCGATGCCGGCGGTCGGCGTCGGGGCGGACGCGGTCGCCGACGTCGTACATCTGATCGCGGAGCTCGTCGAGAACGCCACAGCCTTCTCCCCGCCCTTCACCCAGGTCACGATGCGGATGGCAGAGGTGTCCGGCGGCTTCGTGCTGGAGATCGACGACCGCGGGCTCGGCATGGGCCCGGCGGAGCTGGAGCGGGCACACGCGGTGCTGGCCGCGCCGGGCGACTTCGACCCGGCGCAGGACGAGCGGCTCGGCCTGTACGTGGTCGGCCGCCTCGCCGGGCGCCACGGCATCAAGGTGACGCTGACGAGATCGCCGTACGGAGGCACAACGGCGGTGGTGATGCTGCCGACGGGGGTCCTCGCCTCCGAGGACCCGCTCGCCCCGCCCGTCAACGGCACCTGTTCCCCGGCCGGTCCAGGACCGGAGGACCAGGCGGCTGCGGGAGCACTGCCCCGACGGGCACGGCAGGCCTCGAGCGCACGGCCGCCCTCGGCAAAGGACGCGGACAGCGATACCGGCGGACGCGGCGCGGAGGCGCCCGCGCGGGGCGAGTAGCCCGTGGACGACCACTGGTACGAGGACGAGACGGGCTCGCTGGTGCGGCCCTACACCGTCACCCGCGGCCGGACGCGCCCCGACGCCGACGTCCGCCTCGACCTGATGTCCCAGGTCACCGCCGTGCCCGGCGCCATACCCCGGCCGGGTCTCGACCACGCCTGCGTCTCACTGCTGGACATGGTGCGCCGTGCGCCCCGCCCCGTCGCCGAAGTGGCGGCGGACGCCGACCTGCCCCTCACCGTCGTACGGGTCCTGCTGGCCGACCTCGCCGCGCAGGGACTGATCGAGGTGCGCCCGCAGACCCGCTCCGCGGCTGCCGCCGACCCCGAACTGCTCCGCGAGGTCGTGGAGCGATTGAGGCACCTGTGACGCTGTCGTTCACCCCGGCGCAATGTTTCCTCGTGCCTCCCGTCAGCGCGCAATGATCGGCCGTCGATGCGCAACAACGATGCATTACGGCTGTGAGCAGCGGACTCGTAGGCTCGACCCCCGTACCAGGAGTGGCGGCGACCGTCTGCTCGGCGGTCCCTCACCCATGCACAGGCTCTACAGGCATGCTCGCGGGCCGCCGCGGGGTCGCCCCCGCCGATCCGCAGCGATGAAGGAGCCCCGACGTGCAGGACACCGGCGCAGCGCCACCCGCGACCCACCCGTCGCCCGACAGCAGTCCCCGGCCGGGTTCCCGGCTGATGCGGCGCAAGCCCGTCGAGCGCCTTGTGGCAGAAGGCGGGCAGGGGGAGGGCGGCGCGCTGCGGCGCTCACTGTCCATGTGGCAGCTGACCATGATCAGCATCGGTGCCACGCTCGGCACGGGCATCTTCGTCGTGCTCGGCGAAGCGGTTCCCAAGGCCGGCCCCGCCGTCACCGTCGCTTTCGTGATCGCCGGTCTGACCGCGCTTTTCTCGGCCCTGTCGTACGCCGAGCTGGCCGGCACCATCCCTGTCGCCGGCTCCTCCTACTCGTACGCCTACGCGACGATGGGCGAACTCGTCGCCTGGGTCTGCGGCTGGTGCCTGATCCTCGAGTACGGCGTGTCGGTCGCCGCCGTCGCGGTGGGCTGGGGCGAGTACCTCAACGAGCTCCTCGACGGCACACTCGGCGTCACCATCCCCGACGCCCTGTCCGCGCCGCCCGGCGACGGCGGGTTCTTCAACCTGCCCGCGCTGATCGTCGTGCTGCTGGCCATGGTCTTCCTGCTCGGCGGTGCCCGCGAGAGCGCCCGGGCCAACACCGTCATGGTGATCGTGAAGATCGCCGCCCTCGTGCTCTTCTGCGCCGTGGGCGTCCAGGGCTTCCGCAGCGGCAACTACGAGAACTTCATGCCGCTCGGCATGGCCGGCGTCAGCGCCGCCGGAGCGTCGCTGTTCTTCTCGTACATCGGCTTCGACGCCGCGTCCACGGCAGGCGAGGAGGCGAAGAACCCGCAGCGGGACCTGCCGCGCGCCATCATGCTCTCCCTGCTGATCGTCACCGCGCTCTACGTCCTGGTCGCGGCTGTCGCCGTAGGGGCCCGCCCCTGGAAGGGCTTCGGCGAGTCCGAGGCCGCACTGGCCGGGATCATGGAGGACGTCACCGGCCAGAGCTTCTGGGCCGTGCTGCTCGCCGCCGGTGCGGTCATCGCCATCGCCAGCGTCGTCCTGACCGTGCTGTACGGGCAGACCCGCATCCTGTTCGCCATGTCGCGCGACGGCCTGGTGCCCAAGGTGTTCTCCCGGGTGCACACGAAGACCGGCGCGCCCCGCGCCAACACGATCATCGTCTCGCTCTTCTGCGGAGGCCTGGCGGCCGCCGTCCCCCTCGGACGGCTGGCCGACGCCACCAGCATCGGCACCCTGTTCGCGTTCGCTCTGGTCAACGTGGCGGTCGTGGTGCTCCGCCGGACCCGCCCGGAGATGAAGCGGACCTTCCGGGTACCGCTGTCGCCGCTGTTCCCGGCGATCGGCTTCGCGTTCTGCGTGTGGATGATGTTCAGCCTCGACACCATCACCTGGATCGTGTTCGGCGTGTGGATGGCGGTGGGCCTCGCGGTCTACTTCGGCTACGGCATGCGCAGGTCGGCCCTGCGGTGAGGGCCGGCGAGGGACGATGTCCCCCATGTCCCTGATGGATACTGTCCTGACCGGGGAGCCGTCGCTTCCCGGTCAGGACCGAGCATGGTGTGAAAGTTGCTGAACGACCTCGACGAGCGCATCGTCCACGCCTTGGCGGAGGACGCCCGCCGCTCCTACGCCGACATCGGCGCCATGGTGGGGCTGTCCGCCCCCGCGGTGAAGCGGCGGGTCGACCGGCTGCGCGCCCAAGGCGCCATCACCGGCTTCACCGTGCGGGTCGACCCCAAGGCCCTCGGCTGGGCGACCGAGGGGTTCATCGAGATCTACTGCAGCCGCAACACGTCGCCGGAGGCGATCGAGCGGGGCCTCAAGCGCTACCCGGAGATCGCGTCCGCCTCCACCGTCACCGGTGAGGCGGACGCGATCGTCCAGGTCTTCGCCTCCGACATGCGCCACTTCGAGCGGGTGCTCGAGCGCATCGCCGGCGAGCCGTTCGTGGAGCGCACCAAATCGGTCCTGGTGCTCTCCCCGCTGCTGCGGCGGTTCTCCTCGGGCGCGCCCGGGTAGCGGCCCGTCCCGTCCACGAGGCGGGCGCCGTGCCGCCGACCCGTACGACCCCGGTGGCGCCGCCCCCGCCGCCCACCTGCATGACCAGGCACGACGGGGCGCGCAACGAATCGCCGCCCTCCCGGCACACGACGCAACGGATCGACCGGCCGCGCGCAACGGTCGCGCCTTGTCCGGGCCGAGCGCCGGACCGTACCTTTTTAGACGTCTCCCGTTCATCCGCCCCATGCCCGAGGTCACCCATGCCCCTGCGCACCGCCCTGCTCCAGAGTTCCGGCCGCCCGGGCTCGGTCGCGGACAACCTGAAGGTGCTGGATGAAGCGGCGGGGCGTGCCGCCGCGGCGGGCGCGGGGCTGCTCGTCTGCCCCGAGATGTTCCTGACCGGCTACGCGATCGGTGACGACGTGCCGAAGCTGGCCGAAGCGGCCGACGGGCCCGGCGCCGGTGCTGTCGCCGAGATCGCCGCCTGCCACGGCATCGCCGTGCTGTACGGCTATCCCGAACGGGCTGGTGAGGTGATCCACAACTCCGCCCAGCTGATCGACGCGTCCGGCGCGCGCCTCGCGAACTACCGCAAGACGCATTTGTTCGGCGGCTTCGAGCAGAAGTGGTTCACCCCCGGCGACCGGCCCGTCGTCCAGGCCGAGCTCGCCGGCATTCGCATCGGCCTGCTGATCTGCTACGACGTGGAGTTCCCGGAGAACGTCCGGGCGCATGCGCTCGCCGGCACCGACCTGCTGCTGGTGCCCACCGCGCAGATGCATCCCTTCCAGTTCGTCGCCGAGTCCCTCGTCCCGGTCCGTGCCTTCGAGAGCCAGATGTACGTCGCGTACGTCAACCGGACCGGCCAGGAAGGGGAGTTCGAGTTCGTCGGGCTGAGCTGCCTCGCGAGCCCCGACGGAGTCGTGCGCACCCGCGCGGGCCGTGGCGAGGAACTCGTGACCGGGGACGTCGACCCCGAGCTGCTGATCTCCTCGCGTGCGAACAACCCGTATCTGCGCGACCGGCGTCCCGGCCTGTACGGCTCCCTGATCTGACGCCTTCCCGCCCCCACCGCTCCACCCTTCCCCGCAAGGAGTCCGTACCCCATGACGTCCACGGTGCCCACCACTGCCGTCCAGCACAGCGACACGCAGCCGCCGATCACCATGTTCGGTCCGGACTTCCCGTACGCCTACGACGACTTCCTGGCCCACCCCGCGGGCATCGGCCAGATACCCGCGACCGAGCACGGCGCCGAGGTCGCGGTCATCGGCGGCGGGCTCTCGGGCATCGTCGCGGCTTACGAGCTGATGAAGATGGGGCTCAAGCCGGTCGTCTACGAGGCGGACCGGATCGGCGGCCGGCTGCGCACGGTCGGCTTCGACGGCTGCGATCCGGAGCTGTCCGCCGAGATGGGCGCGATGCGTTTCCCGCCGTCGTCGACGGCGCTGCAGCACTACATCGACCTGGTGGGCCTGACCACCGAGCCGTTCCCCAACCCTCTCGCCCCCTCCACGCCGTCGACCGTCGTCGACCTCAAGGGCCAGTCGCACTACGCGGAGACCATCGACGACCTGCCGCAGGTCTACCGCGACGTGATGGACGCGTGGAACGCCTGCCTGGAGGAGGGCGCCGACTTCTCCGACATGAACCAGGCCATGCGCGAGCGCGACGTCCCGCGCATCCGCGAGATCTGGGCCAAGCTCGTCGAGAAGCTCGACAACCAGACGTTCTACGGCTTCCTCTGCGGCTCAGAGGCGTTCAAGTCGTTCCGGCACCGCGAGATCTTCGGCCAGGTCGGCTTCGGCACCGGCGGCTGGGACACCGACTTCCCCAACTCCATCCTGGAGATTCTGCGGGTCGTCTACTCGGAGGCCGACGACCACCACCGCGGCATCGTCGAGGGCAGCCAGCAGCTGCCGCTGCGCCTGTGGGAGCGCGAGCCCGCCAAGATCGTGCACTGGCCGCTGGGCACGTCGCTGTCCACCCTGCACGACGGCGACCCGCGCCCGGCCGTCACCCGGCTCGACCGGACCGCCGGCAACCGCATCACGGTCACGGACGCGTCCGGCGACATCCGTACGTACCGGGCGGCGATCTTCACGGCCCAGTCCTGGATGCTGCTGTCCAAGATCGCCTGTGACGACTCGCTCTTCCCCATCGACCACTGGACGGCGATGGAGCGGACCCACTACATGGAGTCCTCCAAGCTGTTCGTGCCGGTGGACCGGCCGTTCTGGCTGGACAAGGACGCGACCACCGGGCGCGACACCATGTCGATGACGCTCACCGACCGGATGACCCGCGGCACGTACCTGCTGGACAACGGCCCCGACAAGCCGGCCGTCATCTGCCTCTCGTACACCTGGTGCGACGACAGCCTGAAGTGGCTGCCGCTGTCCGCGAACGAGCGGATGGAGGTCATGCTCAAGTCGCTCGGCGAGATCTACCCGAATGTCGACATCCGCAGCCACATCATCGGTAACCCGGTCACGGTGTCGTGGGAGAACGAGCCTTACTTCATGGGCGCGTTCAAGGCGAACCTGCCCGGTCACTACCGCTACCAGCGGCGCCTGTTCACCCACTTCATGCAGGACCGGCTCCCCGAGGACAAGCGCGGCATCTTCCTCGCCGGTGACGACATCTCATGGACTGCCGGCTGGGCGGAGGGCGCCGTGCAGACCGCACTCAACGCGGTGTGGGGCGTGATGGCCCACTTCGGCGGCACGACCGACCCGTCGAACCCGGGCCCGGGCGACCTCTACGACGAGATCGCGCCGGTCGAACTGCCCGAGGACTGACGGCGGACACGCGGGCGCCCTGGTGCCGGTCACACGGCTCGGCACCAGGGCGTCTCCGGTCGTGCGGCTCAGCGCCAGGGCGTCAGGAGACAGCGCCCGACCAGGCCGACGCCCGCGTCGAGACGCTCGGTGAACTCGTCGGCGAGGTCGGGCAGTTCTCTCAGTCCCCACAGCAGCCGTGCCGCCGACCAGGCGCCGTCGCGGGCCCGCTCGAGGCTCCAGGCGCCCACCAGATGCGTCAGCGGGTCGGCGATCTCGAGCAGATCGGGGCCGGGCATCAGATCCTCCCGGATCCGTTCCTCGAGCAGGACGAGGATGTCGCCGACGCGGTCGAACTCGCCTTCCACGTCGGCGGGTTCGCAGCCGAGCGCATGACAGGTGTCCACCACGGCGAGGGCGAGGTCGTGCCCGATGTGCGCGTTGATCCCGGCGAGGGCGAACTGCACGGGCCGTACGCCGGGGTGGCGGCGGTACTGGAACAGCGGTCGCCAGCAGGCGGGCGGACGCAGGCCCTCGGTGTCCGCGTCCACGGCCGACAGGTACCGCCGGGCGAACAGCACGTCGAGGGTGATGGCGGCTTTCCGGTCGGGGAAGCGACCGCCCTCGACATGCCGGACGATCTCCTCGGTGACCGCCAGATAGACCCGGTTGAACACAGCGACCCCGTCGCCCGCCGGCCACGCGGTGCCGAACGCCTGCATCCGCTCCACCACGGAATCGACCGCGGCCGGTGTGCACTCGGGCCGCACCGCGAAGTGTTCCGTCTGCGCCATGGGGGCAGCGTCCCAGCCCCCGGCCAGCCGACGCGGTGACGGGCCGGAGCTTCCCCGAAAAGAGGGACGTTTCGCCACCGAGCTCAGGGCACCGGGCCCCGATGCTTGAGCGGGTCCCGTGCTTCAGCGGCGCGTGCCGCCCGTGCCCGGGCATGGAGCGCTGTGGGTCGGGCGGCGCCCGCGGCGACAGGCCGGTCCGTACCCCGTGCGGCCCGCCGTGGAGTCGGGCGGCTCAGAGCAGCGGGTCGTGAAGTGCCCGCTCCGCGGAGCCGGCCTTCACGTTCTCCCGCCCGGCCGAACGCAGCACACCGGCGCCGAGCACCAGACCGCACGCCAGGGCCGTCACCAGGCCGAACGACACGACCAGGCTCGTAGCGTCGGCGACCGCGCCGATCGCGGACGGGGCGATCAGGCCCGAGGTGTAGGTGATGGTCGCGACGCCGGCGATCGCCTGACTCGGATTCGGCCCGCTGCGCGCCGCCGCGGCGAAGGCGAGCGGTACGACCACGGCGACACCGAGACCGATGAGCGCGAATCCGCAGAGGGCGACCGCGGGATGCGGCGCGAGCACCACCACCAGCCCGCCGATCGTCGCCGACACTCCGCCGACCCGCACGGTCCGCACCGAACCGAAGCGGTCCACGATCCGGTCCCCGGCGAGCCGCGCCACCGCCATCGTCAGCGCGAAGGCCGTGGTCGACGCGGCCGCGAGACCCGGTGAGGTGTTCAGTACGTCCCGCAGGTAGACCGCGGACCAGTCCAGGCTCGCCCCCTCGGCGAACACCGCGCAGAAACCGATCGCGCCGATGACCAGAGCCGACTTCGGGGGAAGGGCGAACCGGGGCGGCGGCTCCTCGTCGACGGAGCTGCGCAGGTCCAGTACGCCCTGACAGGCGAGCAGTCCGAGCGATGTCAGCGTCAGGGCCGCCAGAGTGTGGTGCAGCCGTGCGTCGCTGCCCAGATGCGCGGCGAGCGTGCCGCCCGCGGAGCCGATGAGCGCGCCCGCGCTCCACATGCCGTGCAGACCGGACATGATCGAGCGGTCGAGGCGGTTCTCGATCTCCACGCCCAGGGCGTTCATCGCCACGTCGGACATGCCGGAGGTCGCGCCGTAGACGAACAGTGCCGTGCACAGGGCGAACAGGTTCGGCGCGAATGACGGCAGGACCAGGCTCGTGGTCCACAGCGCGAGCAGACCGCGCAGTGCGGTGCGCGCGCCGAAACGATGGCTGACCGCCCCGGCCAGCGGCATCGCGACGGACGCGCCGATCGCCGGGAAGGCGAGAGCGAGACCGAGCTGACCGGCGCCGACCGCGGCATGGTCCTGGATCCACGGGATGCGCGTCGCGAAGCTGCCGGTCACGGCCCCGTGCACACAGAAGACAGCGGCGACGGCGAACCGGGCGCGCTTCAGCTGCCGCGGTCCGACGATCAGTTCGCTCGACATGCGGATACCTCCCCGAGAACGTGCGAGGTAAACTATCAGGAACCATTCCTGATAAATAGCGCCAGTCGTCGATCGGCCGATCCGCTCGTCTGAAAGGATTCCGGCATGCCCGCATCTCCGAGCACCGCCCGGGCCATCAACGACCGACACGCCCTGGAACTGCTCCAGCACGAAGGCCCGTTGACGGCAGGACAGCTGAAGACCATGACCGGCCTGTCCCGGCCCACCGTCGCCGACCTCGTCGAGAGGCTCCAGGGATCGGGCCTGATCCAGGTGGTCGGCGAGGCGGGCGCGCAGCGGCGCGGACCGAACGCCAGGCTCTACGGGATCGTCGCCGACCGTGCGCACTTCGCCGCGCTCGACGTGCGCACCCAGAGCGTGACCGTCGTCGTAGCCGACCTCCTCGGCACCCGGCTCGCCGAGGCGTCCCTGCCCATCGGCGGCGACATCGACCCCGGGCCCGCGGTCGACAGGGCTGCCGCCCTGGTGGAGCGAACGGCCGCCGACGCCGGCGCCACCCGTCTGCACAGCGTCTGCATCGGCGCGCCCGGCCTCATCGACCCCGCCGACGGCGAACTCCGCGACACCACCGGCCTCCCCGCCTGGCACCGGATGCTCGTCCCGGCCCTCCATGACCTGCTGCCCGCCCGAGTGATCGTCGAGAACGAGACCAATCTCGCGGCGTTCGCCGAGCAGCGCCTCGGCGCGGCGCGCGACCGCGACACCTTCGCCTACCTCTGGCTCGGCCACGGCATCGGCGCGGGCATCTTCCTCGACGGCCGCCTGCGCAGAGGGGCGTCCGGCGGCGCGGGCGAGATCGGCTTCCTGCCCGTGCCGGGGACCGCGGCCATGCCGTCCGCGGTCGACTGCGAGGGCGGCTTCCACTCGCTGGCCGGGTCGGCGGCGATCTGCGCGCTGGGGGAGGAGTACGGGATCGCCGGCGCCGTCGGGACGCAGGAGCCGCCCGCGGCGGGCGTCGTCAGGTCGGCGGTGGCTGAGGACCGCAGCGACTTCCTCGACGCCCTCGCCCACCGCCTCGCCCTCGGCGCGGCCGCGGTCGCCTCGGTGCTCGACCCCGGGTTCGTCGTCCTCGGCGGCGAGGTCGGTCACGCGGGGGGCGAGGCTTTGGCGGCGAGGGTGGGGGAGCGGGTGGCGGGGCTGTCGCCACTTCGGACGGAGGTCCGGGCGGGGGCGTTGGGGGGCTCGGCGGTGCTGAGCGGGGCGTTGCTGACGGCGGGGGAGGCGGCACGGGGGGAGCTGTTCGCGGGGGCGGGGTGAAGGGGCGGGTGGGGCCGCTGCGCGGGGCCGTTTCCCCACCCCGCCCCTTCCCGAACCGGGGGGTGCTGCCCCCGTGCCCCCGTGCCCCCGTGCCCCCGTGCCTCGACCGCCGGCGGGGCTGGGGTGGGCGGTCTTGTCGGGGCTTCGCCCCGAACCCCGCGTCTCATACGCCGGGGAGGCTGGGTTTGCCCCGCCCCGGGCCGCCGCGCCTCGACCGTCGGCGGGGCACCTGCGGCACGTCGAGGCCGGGGGGTACAGCCCGTCGGGGCGACAGGACTCCTGGGAAGGGGCATGGGAGACGCCGGGAGCGAGCCTGACGCTGTCAGGTCGTGCGGGCGCGGAGGCGGCGCAGCATGCGTGGGTCCTCGAAACCGACTGAGCGGGCGGCGGCGTCGATCGTCGCGCCGTGGCTGATGAAGTGTTGGGCGCGTTCGAGGCGGAGGGTCTGCTGGTAGCGGAGTGGGGTGAGCCCGGTGGCGCGGCTGAAGAGGCGGGTGAGGGTGCGTTCACTCACGCCGACGGCCGCGGCCAGGGTGGGCAGGGGGAGCGCTTGGTCGAAGCGGGCGTCGATGAGGTCCTGGGCGCGGTGCACGGTGTCGTCGAGGTGGGACCGATGCCGGAGCATCGCGCTGGACTGCGGTTCATGGCCGTTGCGGCGAGCGTAGACGACCATTTCCCGGGCCACTTGGGCGGCGGCGGCCGGGCCGTGCCGGGTCGCGACCAGGTGCAGGGCCAGATCGATGCCGCTGGCGATGCCGGCCGAGGTGATCACCCGGTCGTCGGCGGTGAACAGGACGTCGCGGACGACCACCGCCCTGGGGTGGCGCAGGGCCAGCTCGTCCTGCACGTCGTGGTGGGTGGTGCAGTGGCGGCCGTCGAGCAGGCCGGCCTGGCCGAGCGCCTGGGCTCCGGCGCAGACGCTGGCCACCGTGCCGCCCCTGGCGTGGTGGTCCCGGAGGACCTGGAGGGAGGCGGCGCCGATGGCGGGGCCGTCGGCCAGGGTGCCTGTCCGCCAGCCGGGCACCACGATCAGATCCTCGGGCCCGAGCTCGGGCCAGTCGAGCCCGGCCACCAGAGGCAGCCCCTGGGCGGTGGAGACCTGTGGCTGCTCGGCGACGTAGGCGAGCGTGTAGGGGTGCCCGAAGTCGGCGGCCGTGGAGAAGACCTGCGCAGGGCCGGCCAGGTCCAGCAAGTGGACTCCGGGCACCAGGAAGAAGACGATGTGGCTCACGATTCGGTCATCATGCATGAAGTCCTGCTGCGGCCTCCAGCTGGTCGATCGTCGCGATGGTGGCGAAGCGTCCGGCGAGGGCGTACTCGGTGCGCCTGATGACCTCTTCGGCCGGCAGCGTGCGGGGGTCGGCCAGCAGATCGGCGACGCTCTGGTCGGCGGGAGCGTCGCGGTGGGGGATGGGATTGGTCGCGGTCGCGTCGATGACAAAGGTGACCCGGTAGCCGAGGTCGCCGGCGACGCGGGTGGTTGTCTCCACGCACTGCTCGGTGCGGATGCCGCAGACGGTGAGCTCGCGGATACCGCGCGCGGTGAGGAGTTGCTGCAGGTTGGTGGTGGTGAAGGCGTTGTGCGAGGTTTTGTGGATCAGCGGCTCCCCGTCCGCTCGCTCCAGCTCCTTCATCAGCCGGACATGGCCGAGGGCCGGGTCGAAGACATCGCCGGCGCCGGGCTCGCAGTGCAGTACCCATATCACCAGGTCCCCGGCCTGACGGGAGAGCCGGACCAGGCGGTTCACCTGGTCGGCGATCTTCAGGTCGGAGGTGGTTTCCCACAGCGGACGGGCGCGGAAGGACTCCTGGACATCAATGACGATCAGTGCTCGGGTCATGTCCTCAAGCCTGGCCGCGCGGGCGGGGCAGCGACAGGCCCCATCGGGTCCGGCAGCGGACCGATCCGGTCATCAGCAGGTCAGCGACGCAGCGCACCTTCGGTGAGCGCCGGGGGCGTGGTAAATCCCGTGGCGTGCGCCGGGGGTGCTTCTGTCTGCCCTGACCTGGACCCATTTACGCGACAGAGGCAGTTGAGCAACGGCAACAGGGGCGGCTGCTTCCAGGTCGGCGATGCGGTCGAGGGCGGCAGGAAGGAGCGTGTGGTCGCGGATGCTGGCCGGCGCCGGGTCGGTGACCAGCGGTATGCCATGCCCATCCGTCAACTGCGAGCGTTCGAGGCCGCGTTTGGCCGGTCGACGGGGCTCTTGCCGGCGCACTCGCCGCCGGAGGGAGCCTTGGCGATGCAGCCGTCGGCGGACAGCTGCTCGAGTTCGAGGTCGATCATCCGGTCGCAGTAGAGGACTGGACCAGTGCGTCAGTAGGTCTGGACCATTCCCGTCGAACATGACGGCGGGTGACGTCGTGTGCCTGTATGTGAGCCAGTCCACAGCGATCACCCGCATGGCTCACCGGGAGACGTGGCACACTGGCCCTGTATCAGCAGCAGCGCACTCCGGGGTCGGTGCAATTCCGAACCGGCGGTTACAGTCCGCGACCCGTCCGCAGCCAGCGGCCGGTTGACCAGGTGAAATTCCTGGACCGACGGTTAAAGTCCGGATGGGAGGCAGTGCGCGGCGGGTGACACCAACAGGTGTTCGCCGGCCGTCCGTCGGTCGCCGTTTCCATGGGCGGCCGTCGTATTCGGCGTCGGCGTCACTGGCCCTGGCGTTGTTCCCGCTCTCTGTCGTCATCGACAGCCCCGGAGTCCGTGCCCGAAGAGGCAGGAGGACCCGGTGGCCACCGCAGCCGACACCGACGCGATGCGTCGAGCGATCACGCTCGCCGCCCGCGGACTCGGCGCCACCAGCCCCAACCCGGTCGTCGGGTGCGTCATCACCGATGCCTCGGGACACATCGTCGGCGAGGGCTGCCACCAGCGCGCCGGGGGACCGCACGCCGAGATCCACGCCCTCCGCGCGGCCGGCGTCCTCGCCCGCGCCGGCACCGCTTACGTGACCCTCGAGCCCTGCAACCACACCGGCCGCACCGGCCCCTGTGCCCAGGCCCTGATCGACGCCGGTGTCGCCCGCGTCGTGTACGCGGTCGCCGACCCGAACCCGCAGGCAAGCGGCGGCGCCGACACCCTGCGTGCGGCCGGCGTCGAGGTCGGGCACGGTCTGCTGGAGGAGGAGGCCGAAGCCGGCAACACCGCCTGGCTCACCGCCGTGCGCCTCGGCCGCCCGTACGTCACCTGGAAGTACGCCGCCACCCTCGACGGCCGCATCGCGGCCGCGGACGGCAGTAGCCGCTGGATCAGTTCCGCCGAGTCCCGTGCCGACGTGCACCGGCTGCGCGCCGAGTCCGACGCGGTCGTGGTCGGTTCCGGCACGATGCGTTCCGACGACCCGCACCTCGCGGTACGCGGCATCGAAGGCGCCACCCAGCCGCTGCGCGTCGTCGTCGACACCGAGGCCGCCGCAGTGCGGCCCGGCGCCCGGGTCCTGGACGACGCGGCCGCCACCGTGGTCGTCGTCGCCGACGACCTGGAGCCCGAGGAGTTCACGCGGACCGGAGCCGGCGAGACGTGGAGCCTCAAGCGAGGGCCCCGCGGGATCGACATCCCCGAGCTGCTGCGCGCCCTGCACGGGAGCGGAGTCCGCTCCGTGCTCCTGGAAGGCGGCCCGACCCTCGCCGGCTCCTTCGTCGCCGCCGGCGCCGTCGACCGCGTCATCGGCTACATCGCCCCCGTACTCCTCGGCGCGGGCCCCGCCGCCCTCGCCGACGCCGGAATCACCACCATCACCGAAGCGTTGCGGCTCGACGTGACAGAGATCGTCGGCATCGGCACCGACCTGCGCGTCACCGCGATCGTCCCCAAGGGAGCTTGAGTGTTCACCGGAATCGTCGAAGAACTGGGTGAGGTCACCGCCGTCGAGGACCTCGGCGACTCGTCCCGCTTCCGACTGCGCGGCCCGATCGTCACCGAGGGCGCGAAGCACGGCGACTCCATCGCCGTCAACGGCGTGTGCCTGACCGTCGTCGAGTCCGGCGGCGGCGAGTTCACCGCCGACGTGATGGCGGAGACGCTGAAGCGCTCCAGCCTCGGCGTGCTCCGCCCGGGCTCCCGGGTGAACCTCGAGCGTCCCACCGCGGTCGGCGCACGGCTCGGCGGCCACATCGTCCAGGGCCACGTCGACGGCACAGGCGCCGTCGTCGAGCGCACCCCGTCGGAGAACTGGGAGATCGTCAGAATCTCGCTGCCCTCCGGTCTCGCTCGATACGTTGTCGAGAAAGGCTCGATCACCGTTGACGGCGTGAGCCTTACCGTGGTCGACGCGGGACCCGACAGCTTCACGATCAGCCTCATCCCCACCACGCTCGCGCTGACCACGCTCGGCATCAAGCAGCCGGGCGACCCGGTCAACCTCGAGGTGGACATCATCGCCAAGTACGTCGAGCGGCTGCTCGCCGCGAACGCCGAGGAGAGTGCGAAGTGAGCGGGGTGTCCTGGCTCAACTCCGAGGCGTTCACCGCCTTCGACCAGCACATCAAGTGGTCCGACATGATCGGCAACATCGTCGGCCTGGTCGCCCTCGCGCTCGGCTGGCGGCGCTCCATATGGACCTGGCCCGCACAGTTCGTCTCCGGCGTCATCCTCTTTGTCGCCTTCGCCTCGTCCCATCTGACCGGCAGCGCCGGCAAGCAGGTCGTCGTCATGGCCGTCGCGGCCTGGGGCTACTGGCAGTGGACCCGCGGCCGGCAGCAGGCGCAGGACGGCTCGATCGCCGTCAGGTTCGCGACCTGGCGCGAACGCGGCTGCCTGCTGGGGGGCGCCGTCGTCGGAACCCTCGCTGTCGGCGGCCTGTTCACCCTGTACCCGTCACTGTCGTGGGACCCGTGGCCCGACGCGTACATCTTCATCGGCACGCTCGTCGCCATGTTCGCCCAGGCGCGCGGCATGGTCGAGTTCTGGTTCGCCTGGCTGCTCGTCGACCTGGTCGGCGTCCCGCTCAACTTCGCCAACGGATTCGCCTTCTCCGGCTTCGTCTACGTCGTCTACGGCGCGCTCGTCCTGTGGGGCCTGCGCGACTGGTGGCTGCGCTCCCGGACGAGCGCCGAGCCCACCCTGGAAGGAGCGGCAGCATGACCGCCCGCACGTCACCCACCACCGCCCTGCCTGAGGCCCTTCGGGCCACCCCTATGACTCAAACCTGGTACTCCACCGACAACGTCGAGGACCTCTCGCTCGACCCTGTCGAGCAGGCCGTCCGCGACATCGCCGCCGGCCGTCCCGTCGTGGTCGTCGACGACGAGGACCGCGAGAACGAGGGCGACCTCGTCATCGCCGCGGAGAAGGCCACGCCCGAGGTCGTCGCGTTCATGATGAGCGAGTGCCGCGGCCTGATCTGCGCCCCCATGGAGAACGACGAGCTGGAGCGGCTCGAACTGCCCCAGATGGTCGGCCGCAACACCGAGTCGATGCAGACCGCCTTCACCGTCTCCGTCGACGCCGGACCCGCCTACGGTGTCACCACCGGCATCTCCGCCGCCGACCGCGCCACCACCCTGCAACTGCTGGCCGGCGGCCAGGCAGGCCCCGCCGACTTCGTACGGCCGGGCCATGTCTTCCCGCTGCGTGCCAAGCCCGGCGGCGTCCTCACCCGCCCCGGTCACACCGAGGCCGCCGTCGACCTCGCCCGTCTCGCGGGACTGCGCCCGGCCGGCGCGATCGTGGAGATCGCCGGCGAGGACGGCGTGATGCTGCGGCTGCCCGAACTGGTCCCGTTCGCCCGCAAGCACGGGCTGACGATCATCTCCATAGAGGACCTGATCGCCTACCGCCGCAGCTCCGAGCCGACGGTCAAGCGCGAGGCCGAGGTCCACCTGCCCACCTCCGCCGGTCAGTTCACCGCCTACGGCTACCGCTCGACCGTCGACGGGATCGAGCATGTCGCGCTCGTCCACGGCGACATCGGCGACGGCGAGGACGTTCTTGTGCGCGTCCACTCCGAATGCCTCACCGGCGACATCTTCCACTCGCTGCGCTGCGACTGCGGCCCCCAGCTCAACGCCTCCATGGAGCGCGTCGCGGAGGGCGGCCGCGGAGTCGTCGTCTACCTGCGCGGCCACGAGGGCCGCGGCATCGGCCTGTTGTCCAAGCTGCGCGCGTACGAGCTCCAGGAGCGCGGCCGGGACACCCTCGACGCCAACCTCGAACTCGGCCTGCCCGCCGACGCCCGCGACTACGCCGCGGGCGCGCAGATCCTCGAGGACCTCGGCGTGCGCAGCGTGCGGCTGATGACCAACAACCCCGACAAGTCCGCCGCCCTCGTCAGCCACGGCATCACCGTCCTCGGACGCGAGTCGATGCCCGTCCAGGCCGGCGAACACAACCTCCGGTACCTGCGCACCAAGCGCGACCGGATGGGCCACGACCTGCCCTGGCTCGACGCGGCCACCGCGACGACCTGCGGCAACCAGTAGTTCCGCGCGACCGGCGACCGTGACCAGCAAGCACGGTCGGTAAGCACGACCATCAAGCACGACCAGCAAGACCGACACGGCTAGTACGGCTAGGAGAAACATGAGCGGCAAGGGTGCGCCCGAACTGTCCGTCCGCAACTGCGGGGACCTGCGGGTGGCAGTGATCGCGGCCCAGTGGCACGAGAAGGTCATGGACGGCCTCGTCGACGGCGCCCTGCGCGCACTGCACGAGCTCGGCATCGACGAGCCGACGCTGCTGCGTGTCCCCGGCAGCTTCGAGCTGCCCGTCGTCGCCAAGGTGCTGGCGGGCCGCGGCTACGACGCGATCGTCGCCCTCGGCGTCGTCATCCGCGGCGGCACGCCCCACTTCGAGTACGTGTGCCAGGGCGTCACCCAGGGGCTGACCCAGGTCTCCGTCGACACCGGCGTCCCCGTCGGCTTCGGCGTGCTGACCTGTGACACCGAGGAACAGGCGCTCGACCGGGCCGGAATCGAGGGGTCGAACGAGGACAAGGGCCACGAGGCCGTCACGGCGGCCGTCGCCACCGCGACCATTCTGCGTTCAGTATCCGAACCCTGGCGCTGAGCAGCGGCCACTTCCGCGTAGTCTGGGACCACCATGTCCAATAAGACGTTCGAGGAGCTCTTCGCCGAGCTCCAGCAGAAGGCCGCCGAAGGCGACCCCGCCACCTCCCGTACCGCCGAGCTGGTGGGCAAGGGTGTCCATGCCATCGGCAAGAAGGTCGTCGAGGAGGCAGCCGAGGTGTGGATGGCCGCCGAGTACGAGGGCAAGGACGCCGCCGCGGAGGAGATCTCCCAGCTGCTGTACCACGTCCAGGTGATGATGGTCGCGCGGGGCATCTCCCTCGACGACGTCTACGCCCACCTCTAGCCGCCCCGCCTCTTCCGTAGTCATCCGTCACACGAACAAAGGAAGCCCGTCTCATGCTGCGCATCGCCGTTCCCAACAAGGGTTCACTGTCCGGACCTGCGTCGGCGATGCTCCATGAGGCCGGCTACCAGCAGCGCAAGGAGTCGAAGGAGCTCGTCCTCGTCGACCCCGAGAACGAGGTCGAGTTCTTCTACCTCCGCCCGCGTGACATCGCGATCTACGTGAGCTCCGGCAAGCTCGACATCGGCATCACCGGCCGCGACCTGCTGCTCGACTCCGGAGCGAATGCCGAGGAGATCCTCCAGCTCGGCTTCGCCCGCTCCACCTTCCGCTACGCCACCAGGCCCGGCACCGCGAAGGGCGTCGAGGACTTCGGCGGCATGACGATCGCCACCTCCTACGAGGGCATCGTCGCCAAGCACCTCGCCGACAACGGCATCGACGCCTCCGTCGTCCACCTCGACGGCGCCGTCGAGACCGCCATCGAGCTCGGCGTCGCCCAGGTCATCGCCGACGTCGTCGAGACCGGCACCAGCCTGCGCAACGCCGGCCTCGAGGTCATCGGCGAGCCGATCATGACCTCGGAGGCGGTCGTGATCCGGCGCACCGCAGCCGACCCCGAGCACGCCCAGGTGCAGCAGTTCCTGCGCCGCCTGCAGGGCGTCCTCGTGGCCCGCAGCTACGTGATGATGGACTACGACTGCCGCGTCGAGAACCTGGAGCAGGCGGTCGCACTCACCCCGGGCCTCGAGTCCCCGACGATCTCGCCCCTGCACCACGAGGGCTGGGTCGCCGTGCGCTCCATGGTCGCCGCCAAGGAAGCCCAGCGGATCATGGACGACCTGTACGCCCTCGGCGCGCGGGCCATCCTCACCACGGCCATCCACGCCTGCCGCCTCTGAGGACCCCACACCATCTCTGAGGACGCTCCCACCATGTCCACCACCGCACAGCCGGTTCCCGCCCTCCCGGTCACCTTCCGGCCGACCCTTACCCGGATCGTCCTGCTGACCGTGGGCGCGGTGATGGTCACCGTGGTCACCGCGATCGCCCTGCTCCTCGACCGGCTCAGCCCGCCCGAGCGGATCAGCTTCGTCTTCACGGCACTGCTCTTCTTCGGTGTGCTCGCGCTGCTGAGCCGGCCCAAAGTCGTCGCCGACGACGACGGGGTGACCGTCGTCAATCTCACCCGTACGCGCCGGCTGGCGTGGGCGGAGATCCTGCGGGTGAATCTGCGGTCCGGCGACCCGTGGGTGTTCCTCGACCTCAGCGACGGCACCAGCCTGCCGGTGCTCGGCATCCAGCCGGGCATCGCCAAGGCCCGCGCGATCGACGACGCCCGCGCTCTGCGTGCCCTCGCGGAGACCCGTGGCACCCGGCCGGATGCACCCTGACCGGCATTGCCCCTGCCTGTCCGGCCGTGGCTTGATTACTCTGGTGCGCGGCGGCGCCGAGTGCGCCCCGCCCCGCACCACGCGGCCCCGAGGCCGGCGGGGCCCCCTGCGACCCGAGGAGTGACTCCCTCCAGCAATGGACGGATCGTCCGGTAGTACCTGCGCCGCCCCCTCCCAGGAGGCGGCGGCATGATCATCCCGCTTCTGCTGCTTGCCGCAGCGTTTCTACTCATCCTCGCCAACGGCTTCTTCGTCGCCGCTGAGTTCGGACTCGTCACGGTGGAGCGCCCGGACGCCGAGCGCGCCGCGGCCGAGGGCGACCGCCGCGCCCGACGCGTCGTCACTGCGCTGCGCGAACTGTCCTTCCAGCTATCCGGCACGCAACTCGGCATCACGATCACCTCGCTCGTCGTCGGCATGCTTGCGCAGCCCGCTCTTGCCGGTCTGCTCGGCGGGCCGCTGACCGCGACCGGACTGCCCGAAGGGGCCGTGCCCGGGGTCGCGGTGGCCATCGGCATGCTGCTGGCCTCGGCCGTCCAGATGGTGATCGGCGAATTGGTCCCCAAGAACTGGGCAGTGTCCAGGCCCCTTCAGGTGGCCCGCTTCGTCGCCGGCCCGCAGACCGCCTTCTCGGCCGTCTTCCGCCCGGTCATCACCCTGTTGAACGCCGCCGCCAACCGTCTCGTACGGCTGACCGGCATCGAGCCCGCACAGGAGCTGGCGTCCGCCCGCACCCCCGGCGAGCTGGTGTCGCTGGCCCGCCACTCGGCGCGGGCCGGTGCGCTGGAACAGGACACCGCCGACCTGTTCGTGCGGACCCTGTCCCTCGGGCATCTCACCGCGCAGCATGTGATGACGCCTCGGGTGAGGGTGAGTGCCCTGCAGTCCGGCGCCACCGCGGCCGACGTCCTCAACCTCACCCGTGCGACGGGTCTGTCCCGCTTTCCCGTCTACCGGGAGCGCATCGACGAGATCGTCGGGATGGTGCATCTCAAGGACGCCCTCGCCGTGCGTTCACAGGAGCGCCGCAGGGTCCGCGTCGAGCAGATCGCCGTCGCCCCGCTCCTGGTGCCGGAGACCCTTCCGGTTCAGCAGCTCCTGGAACAGCTGCGCAGCGAACAGCCCATAGCCGTCGTCGTCGACGAGTACGGCGGCACGGCCGGCGTCGTCACCCTCGAGGACATCGTCGAGGAACTCGTCGGCGAGGTCCGCGACGAGCACGACGCGGAGCAGGACGCCCGGCCCGAGCTGGCGCCCGTCGGCTCCGAGGACGGACGGCCCGCATGGGAGGCCGACGGCAGCTGCCGTGTACTGACCCTGCGTCGCATAGGCCTCGACGTGCCGGACGGCCCCTACGAGACCGTCGCCGGCCTCGTCGCCGACCTGCTCGGACGCATCCCGGCCCCCGGCGACCGCGCCGAACTGCCCGGCTGGCGCCTGTCCGTGCGCCAGGTGGGCCGCTACCGGGCCGAGCGGGTGCGCCTGGTGCGCGCCGCCGACGTCACGGTGCTGACGGGCCCGGTCGCTGGGACGGCCCGATGAGCGCCCTGCAACTGCTGTTCGCCCTCCTGCTGGTCCTGGCGAACGGCTTCTTCGTCGGCGCCGAGTTCGCCCTCGTGTCGGTACGCCGCAGCCAGATCGAACCGCTCGCGGCACAGGGCTCCTCGCGGGCCCGGAGAGTGCTGCACGGTCTGGAGAACCTGCCGCAGATGATGGCGGCCGCCCAGTTCGGCATCACCGTCTGCTCCCTCACCCTCGGCGCGGTCGCCGAACCGACCGTGGCCCGCCTGCTGGAGCCCGTCTTCCACGCCGCACATGTGCCGGAGGGGCTCATCCACCCTCTGGGCTATGTGATCGCCCTGGCCGTCGTGGTCTTCCTGCACCTCGTCATCGGCGAGATGCTGCCGAAGAACCTGGCGATGGCGGCGCCGGAGCGGACCGCTCTGTGGCTCAGCCCCGGACTGGTCGGCTTCGCACGGCTCTGCCGGCCCGTCACCACCGGCCTCGGCGCCTGCGCACACCTGGTGCTGCGGGCCTTCGGGGTCGAGCCGAAGGACGAGGTGGAGGCCGTCTTCACCAGCGTGCAGCTGGGCCGGCTGGTGGAGGACGCGGGCCACGCGGGGCTGCTGGAGCCCGCCGAGCAGGAGCGGCTCGAGGATGCGCTCGAGCTGGGCAGCCGCCCGGTCACCGACGTCCTGATCCCGCGTTCCGCGCTGGTCACGGTCGCTCCGTCCGTCACCCCGCGGCAGATCGAGGAGTGCACGGTCCGCACCGGCTACTCCCGCTTCCCGGTGTGCGCAGAGGGCGACGGCCCGTTCATGGGCTACCTGCATGTGAAGGACGTGCTGGACCTGGAGGACGGGGAGCGCGCCGTGCCCCAGCACGTCTGGCGCCCGATGGCGACCCTGCGCGCCGAACTGCCGCTGGACGACGCACTCGCCGTGATGCGCCGGGCGGCGACCCATCTGGCGCAGGTCGCCGATGCGTCGGGGCGGGTGCTCGGGCTGGTCGCGCTGGAGGACGTACTGGAGATGCTGGTCGGCGAAGTACGCGATCCGGCCCACCGGGTCGCTGTGCCGAGGACGCCCCGCCCCGCTCCGGCCGCCGAGCCGCCCGCCGCCGACCCGGCGTCCTCCGAGGCGCTTGTGAACGGCTGACCGGCCGCGGGGATCAGCCGAGGGGAGGATCCTGCGGGCCGCGGCCCGTCGGACCGCGGCCCGACAGGACCTCCCCGTACGCCTGCATCAGATCGGGCAGCCGCAGTGTGGCGAGGTCCTCGCGGGTCGGCGGGCCCGGGTAGCCGGACAGCCGCAGATCACGGTAGGCGCAGCTCTTCTCGTACAGGGTGCGCAGGAAGCGGCCGTTGCCCAGCTCGTCGATCCACCCCTGGTCGACCACATGAGCGCTGATCGAGCGGAGCTCGTCCCGCGCTTCCTCGTCCCACACGTCGCCGTTGTCCGCAGCCAGTACGCCACCGATCGCGGTCAGCTCGAGCGGCCGGTACGAGGGGAAGTCGACGCGGGTGGTGAAACGGGACGACAGCCCCGGGTTCGTGGCGAGCAGCCGGTCCATACCCTCCGGGTAGCCGGCCAGTATGACGACCAGATGGTCGCGGTTGTCCTCGGCGCGTTTGAGCAGCACCTGCAGGGCCTCGTCGCCGTACGCGTCGCCCTTGCTGTAGCCGGAGTTGGAGAGGCTGTAGGCCTCGTCCACGAACAGCACCCCGCCCAGCGCCGAGTCGATCAGCTCGTTGGCCTTCACCGCCGTCTGGCCGAGGAACTCGCCGACCAGGTCGGACCGTTGGGCCTCCACCAGATGATCGCCGCCGAGCAGCCCCAAGGCATAGAACACCCGTCCGAGGATGCGTGCGACTGTCGTCTTGCCCGTGCCGGAGGGGCCGGAGAAGACGAAGTGCCGCTTCGGCGGCTGTACGGGCAGCCCCTGCCCGGCCCGCAGCCGCGCCATCTCCAGCTGCGCGGACAGGGCCTTCACCTGCCGCTTCACCGGTTCGAGACCTACCATCCGCTCCAGCTCCGCCAGTGCTTCGGCCAGCAGCACCGGATCGGTGGGCCCGGCGGGGAACGGCGGGGGAGCGGACCGCTCCGGGACGGCCGGCTTGCGCCGTCGTCCGTCGGCCGGCGCCGTCGGTACGACACTCGGCAGCTGCCCGCCGGGGTCACCCCCGAGGCGCGGCTCCGGGAACGGCGGCGGGTCCTTGTCCGGCTGGGCGTCGACGGCATCGCTGTTGAACCCGCCGAGCGAGACGGCGGCCAGGCCCATCGAGTCGTCGTAGCCGTCGATCCCGTCGTACTCGGCGATGGCCGCCAGCCGCGCGGACGTGTCCATGAAGGCCGGATCGATGCGGTGCACCGCGCGGTACAGCGGCAGCGCCGCCGCGCTGCGGCCGGTGCCCTCGTGCGCCCGGGCCAGCCAGTACCGCAGCTCCTTGCGCTGCGGCTGCTCGCTGCGGCAGCGCATCAGGGCGGCGGACAGCAGCGGCTCCGCCTGCCCGTACATCTCGAGGCGCACCCGAGCCATGCCGCCGAAGAGCCCGGCTTCGACACCCAGCAGCGGATCGTCGACGAGCGGTTCCGTGTGGCGTACGAGCTGCTCCCAGTCCTTGACCAGATAGGCCCGGCACGCGTGCAGGAACCGCACCTGCGGATCCGTGTCGACGGGCGGCAGCGCGGCCAGCGCCCGGTCCAGCTCGGGCACATGGCGGCCGTCGAGCCAGTGGGAGGCATGCGCGAGCAGCAGGTCCCGCGGGCTCTCCAGCACGGGCTGCACCCACCACCCCAGCCAGTACCAGGAGTTGAGGGTGCGGCGGTGCCGGGTCCGCTGCTCGCCGAAGCGGTCGCGGTTGCGGTACATGTGCAGCAGGGCGGTGGCCGTGTCGACGCGCAGGGCGTGCAGGCCCAGCCAGCCGTCCGCCATGCCGGGGTCGAGCCGGACGGCCGTGCGGAACTCCTCCTCGGCCTGCGGGTACGCGCCCATCGTGCAGGCGTCCACGCCACGCACCCAGGCGAGGTCTGCCGGCGTCCGTACGCCCTGCGTGCCGATGTCCATAGGGCCCCCCACTTCCCCCCACAAACGGTGCACCAGTGATGTCGCGCCGGGTGGACGCCGCGGTCGCGGCCACAACGGCCTTGCCGCGGAAGGGAATTGACCCTCCCCCTACGACCTTGCGGCCGTGGGAGGTGCCCACAGGGGTGCATCGTACCTGCGCGAGGGGCAGCGATTAAGAGCGCCGCGACGACCCGGCAACGGTGACCCAGGGTGAGCGAAAAGGGGTCGCGAAGGGGCCGGGGACGCGTGAAAGGGGGCAGAACGAAGCCCCCGATCACGGGGGAACAACCGGGGGCTTCGCGTCTGTGGCGGCTTCGGAAAGCCGCACATTGAGAACGTAAGACCTGCCCGCCCCGTCGGTCAAGCAGAGTTGAGGCACTCTTGAGTCCGAATTCCGACTGTTCAGTACGCCGGGGGAGAGCCCTCACTGCGCGTGATCGAGTGGTGCGAACGTGCAGTCTCTGAGGCCTGCGGGAGCCACTCGTACCCCTCACGGCACTCGCGTATCAGCGCATCCGCGAACGAGCGGGACGGATCGGCCGAGAAATGGCGTGTCTCCGCCGCTGTCCATCCGTCCCAGAAGGCGGAGAGCGTGACGCCGTCGCGTGCCCTGCCCCGCGCCCAGGACTCCTGCGCCCCCCGGTCCATCCACAGCAGCGCCGCGAGACAGGGGCGCAGGGCGCGCCGTCCGGCACCCACACCCTCGACCAGCACGACGGGCGCCGCGGCCAGCCCGCGCGGGGCAAGGAAGCGCCGCAGATTCCAGTCGTACGGGTGGTACTCCGCGTCTCGGCCGGCCGCCAGCGGACCGATCACCTGGCTCAGCACCCGCCCGGTCCAGTCGAACAACTCCTGGTGGGTGGCCAGGTCGTCGAGATGCAGCACCGGTACGTCCCCGCCGAGCGCCTCGGCCAGCCGGCCCGTGAACGTGCTCTTGCCGGAGCCCGCGTGGCCGTCCACGGCGACCAGTCGCACCGGACCGCAGGAGGGTGCCAGCGCACGCAGCCCGGCTGCCCGCCGCTCGAGGTCGTCCATGGGGCCACCCTACGAGGCGGCCGGACGGGGGCGCAGGCACGGCCCGCGCCCGCCTTGCGCGGCGCCGCCGGTCATGCCACTGGACCAGACCGATATTGGATCGGCGACGCGAGTCGAATCGCCGGCAGAAGCGCGTTCCGCTCCGGGATAGTTGGCCCACTGTCGCGCACTGATTCGGGGGTCACATGGCCAGACCTGCTTCGCGCAGAACCGTACTGGGCGCCGCGATCGCGGCAGCCGCCACCGCGGCGACACTGTCCACCGCCGCCGGACAGGCAGCGGCGGTGACCGGCAGGGCCGCGGACTGCGAATCCACTCGCCGGGCCCGGCGTTCCGGAGCGTCGGTCGACAACCGCTTCTGGTCCTCCTACACGGACTGGCGGTGCGGCGAACGGGCCGGCACCACCGCCGTCGCCGGCCGCCGCCCCGGCGTGGCCGTCGCGCAGCCCGCCGGGACCACGGACTACACCGACCCGCACACCGGAACGACCTCGCGCTGGGAGTACGCCACCTGGACCTCCCCGGTCCACCGCCCGAGCGTCCCCGCCACCGAGGTGATCGCCACCTGGAACGCGCAGACGCCGGCCGGGACCTGGATCCAGGTCGAGCTGAGCGGCGAGTACTCCGACGGCAGTGCCACCCCGTGGTTCGTCATGGGCCGCTGGGCCGCCGGCGACGAGGACATCCGCCGCACCTCGGTGGACGACCAGGGCGACGGCAGGGCGAGCATCTGGACCGACACGTTCTCCGTCGACGACGCCGCGAGCGGACTGCGCCTGACGGCATACCGCCTGCGGGTCACTCTGTACCGCCGGCCGGGGACCCGGCTCACGCCCACCGTGTGGCGCCTCGGAGCCATGGCCTCCGACATCCCGGACCGCTTCGGCGTCCCCGCGTCCCAGCCGGGCCTGGCGCACGAGCTGCCGGTGCCGCGGTACTCCCAGAACACGCATGTGGGCCAGTACCCGGAGTACGACAACGGCGGCGAGGCCTGGTGCAGCCCCACCTCCTCGCAGATGATCATCGAGTACTGGGGACGCAAGCCCTCCGCCGGCGATCTGGCCTGGGTGAACCCCGACTTCGACGACCCACAGGTCTGCCACGCGGCCCGCCACACCTTCGACCACCAGTACGAGGGCTGCGGCAACTGGCCGTTCAACGCCGCCTACGCCGCGACCTACCGCGACATGAGCGCCGTTGTCACCCGGCTCTCCTCGCTGACCGACCTGGAGACGCTGATCGCGGCCGGAATCCCGGCCATAACGTCCCAGTCGTTCCTCAAGGAGGAGCTCACCGGCGCCGGCTACGGCACATCGGGCCACCTGATGACCGTGATCGGCTTCACCGCGGACGGCGACGTGATCGCGAACGATCCGGCGTCCCCCAGCAACGCGGCCGTGCGCCGTGTCTACAGGCGTGCCGAGTGGGAGAAGATCTGGCTGCGCACGAAGCGCTACAACGCGAGCGGGAAGGTGGTCTCGGGCACAGGCGGCGTCTGCTACCTGTACTGGCCCGCCTTCCCGACACCCGCCCAGCGCAAGGCCCTCGCGGCGGTCGGCGTCCACTGACACGCACGGCTTTCCCGGGGGGAGTGACCAATGTCTCCACCCCCGGGGCCGGAACTGCTGGCACTGTGGTGTGGTCACGGGGGAGACCACCTGCCAGACGACCGAGCGAGATGCACCATGACTTCGACCGCAGCCACGGCCGACCGAGTCCGGCCCACGACCCGCACCGGCGGCCCGGACGACGAGTCCGACATCCTCGAGCACGTCCTCGGCTGGACGCTGGTCGTCGTCCTCGCCATGCTGATCACCCAGGTCGGCCTCTTCTAGCCTCCCGGTCCCGCCCGACGACTGCGGGACTGCGGCGACTGCGGCGTGATCCAGCCCTGACATGCCGCGAAGACCGGGCCCGATCCTCCGGCACTCGAGACCAGGGATCATCTTGAGCAGCAGTCACCAGCGCGGCGCGACCGAGCGGGCGCAGATCCGGCGATCCGAACTCCTCGCGATCGGCCGGAAGTTGTTCGCCGACACCTCGTACGACGCCCTGTCGGTCGACGACATCGCCCAGCGCGCGGGCATCGCCAAAGGGCTGATCTACTACTACTTCAAGAGCAAACGCGGCTACTACCTGGCCGTGATCGAGGATTCGGTGGCCGAGCTCGTCTCCCGGGCCGCCGGTGAGCCGGAGCTGCCGCGCGCCGAGCGCGTGCAGCGCACCGTCGACGGCTATCTCTGCTACGCCGAGCACCACCAGGCTGCGTTCCGCACCATCGTCACGGGCGGTGTCGGTTTCGACACCCAGGTGCAGGCGATCCGGGACGCGGTGCGCGAAGAGCTGATCGCGACCATCGCGGAAGGCGCGTACGGACGGCGTGAGATCCCGCTGATGGCCAGGCTCGCCCTGCTGGGCTGGCTCAGCGGTGTCGAACAGATCATCCTCGACTGGCTGGCCGGCCGCAGGCCGGACCGCGATGCGGTCTGCTCGCTGCTGGTGCGGCTGCTGGGCGCCACGCTGCGCACCATCGCGGAGTTCGAGCCCGCCTGCCCGGAGCCGTCGCCCGCCGCCGAACCGGCCGCGGTGCCGCTGACCGTATGAGCGAGGGCCCGTGGAATGAGCGAGGGCTGACCGTACGGGCGGGCGGGGGCTCATCGTACGAGCGAGGGGCGGGCGCCCGTTCGGCTGCCCGCCCTTGATCGCCTTTGTGCACTCCTTCTGCGTCACCCCGGTCCGGCCGCGCCCGCCTTCGGTGCGTAAACGGTAGGAGGACTGGACCGGTCGGCCAATGGTTCGTGCCAGTTCCGATGAGTGCTGGATCACGGTCACGGCCTGCAGGCGACCTGGTGACGGGGCCCGCCGAATCGGGCATACTCAACGCGCCACAAGCCGCTGTCCAGCTTCTTTCGTGATCCGGAAGGCAGCATCGGCCTGGCAGTACGACCGGCGGCGCGCCCACACCCTGCGTGCGTGACCGCCGCAGCGCCCGACAGGGAGGAGAGCGCCGCAATGCCCGACCGCGCCCCGCAGCCGGTGGACCGTCAGCTGCCCACCGAGGAGGCCAGGGACCTGATCACCCTGGTCCGCGACATCGTCCAGCGGGAGATCGCCCCCCGGGCGGCCGAGGAGGAGGACGCCGGCCACTTCCCGCGCGAGGTGTTCTCGCTCCTGTCCGAGTCCGGACTGCTCGGCCTTCCCTACGACTCCGCGTTCGGCGGCGGGGACCAGCCGTACGAGGTCTACCTCCAGGTCCTGGAGGAGCTCGCCGCGGCCCGCCTCACCGTCGGTCTCGGCGTGAGTGTCCACTCCCTCGCCTGCCATGCGCTGGCCGGCTACGGCACCAAGGAGCAGCAGGCCGAGCATCTGCCCGCGATGCTCGGCGGCGGGCTGCTCGGCGCCTACTGCCTCTCCGAGCCCGCCTCCGGCTCCGACGCCGCCTCCCTGCGGACCAAAGCGGTCCGCGACGGCGACGACTGGGTCATCACCGGCACCAAGGCCTGGATCACCCACGGCGGGGTCGCCGACTTCTACACGGTCCTGGCCCGCACCGGCGTCGACGGCCCGCGCGGCATCACGGCCTTCCTGGTTCCCGGCGACGCACAGGGACTGAACGCCGCCGCACCCGAGAAGAAGATGGGAATGAAGGGCTCGCCCACGGCCCAGCTCCACTTCGACGGGGTGCGGGTCACGGACTCCCGCCGTCTCGGCGAGGAGGGGCAGGGCTTCGCCGTCGCGCTCTCGGCGCTCGACTCCGGCCGGCTCGGCATCGCCGCCTGCGCCATCGGCATCGCCCAGGCCGCGCTCGACGAGGCGCTCGAATACGCCACGGGGCGCAAGCAGTTCGGTCGCCCCATCGCCGACTTCCAGGGACTGCGCTTCATGCTCGCCGACATGGCCACCCGGATCGAGGCGGGGCGGGCGCTGTACCTCGCCGCGGCCCGGTTGCGGGACGCGGGCAAGCCGTTCTCGCAGCAGGCCGCCATGGCGAAGCTGTTCTGCACGGACACGGCGATGAGCGTCACCACCGACGCCGTCCAGGTCCTCGGCGGCTACGGCTACACCCAGGACTTCCCCGTCGAGCGCTTCATGCGCGAGGCCAAGGTCCTGCAGATCGTGGAAGGCACCAACCAGATCCAGCGGATGGTCATCGCCCGGCACCTGGCCGGGCCTGAGACGCGCTGACCCGCCCGCCCGGAACCGGAGGCGCCGCGAGTCTGATCCATTCGGGATCGCGGCGTCCCGGCAGGGTTCTGCCCCGGCTCGCCCAGAGCTGGAGGAGCTCGTGGTAGATCGGCGGATCGGCCGGTCGCGGAACCGATTCTTCAAAGGCGGGCACGACAAGGCGCCGCCGGCTACGCGTAGTCGCGGAGTGCAGTCTCATGCCCCGCCAACGCGCGGCGCACGGCAGCGGTTACCGGCAGGACTATTCGAGCGCCAGTGCACGGACTACACGGTCCGCCGCCCAGTCCTGATGGCCGGCGCGCCGCGGCGGTCCCGACGCCACGGCGCACTCGACTCCCAGGCCCCGCCGCGAAGATCCGGAGCTGTCCGGAGGACGCGGGCCTGCCGGCCTGTCGGGGTTGTCAGGCGGCGCGCCGCATCGGCGGCACCTTCAGCGGCCGCGACCCCGGGCCGCCGACGTGCGAGAAGGGCTGGGTACGCCAGTCCAATGTCTGGGGGAGCGTCAACAGCAGTGCGGTGTCCTGCTCCTGAAGCTCCAGCGACTCGTCGGCCGGGCGGGCCGAGGAGGCGTCCCGGCCGGTGCCCGAGCACACCGTCAGCCCGAACGGGTTCCACGGAGTGGGGCACAGCGCGTGCTCCGGCAGGACGTCCTCGTCCGCCAGCAGCGCGATCGGCTGCGCACAGTCCGGGCAGATCACCCGGAACATCTCGAAGGTGTCGTACGCCTCCAGGTCGTCCCTCTCCGTCAATTCGGCCGGATCAACAGGCTCCGGTTCGGTACGTCCGCCGTTCTTGGACGGCGCAGTCTTGGCGCTCTGCATCGAGAATCTCCCCCTCGGATGGGCCGTTCAGGCACTTGCGGCCTCGACCACAGCAAGCAATGCCCATCGCGCCGGGCAGGTAACCGTGGGGTCACGGCGCAGCCGCCGGGCAAACCTGTGGCGTTCATCACATGACCTCCCCAGGTGTCCTTCCGGGCCGTCGCGGGCTGTGCCGGAGGCGACCTGGGGCAATAGGTTGATCCGCATGGAGGAGCTGGATCGTCAGATCGTGGATTTGCTCGTCAAGGACGGGCGGATGAGCTACACCGACCTGGGCAAGGCCACGGGCCTGTCCACCTCGGCGGTGCATCAGCGCGTCCGCCGTCTCGAGCAGCGGGGCGTCATCCGCGGTTACGCAGCGGTCGTCGATCCCGAGGCGGTCGGGCTGCCGCTCACCGCGTTCATCTCGGTGAAGCCGTTCGACCCGAGCGCCCCCGACGACATCGCGGACCGGCTTGCCGACGTCCCCGAGATCGAGGCGTGCCACAGCGTCGCGGGCGACGAGAACTACATCCTCAAGGTGCGCGTCGCCACCCCGCTGGAGCTGGAGGACCTGCTCACCCGCATCCGCTCCCTGTCCGGTGTCTCCACCCGCACCACGGTCGTCCTCTCCACCCCGTACGAGGCACGCCCGCCGCGTATCTAGTCTTGGTCCCATGACCGAGAGCACCGCCCCCCAGAGCGAACACCGCACCGTGCTGCTGCGCGGTGGAGAAGTCCACAGCCCGGCCGACCCCTTCGCCACCGCGATGGTCGTCGAGAAGGGACACGTCGCCTGGGTGGGCTCCGAAGGTGCCGCCGACGCCTTCGCCTCCGGCGTCGACGAGGTGATCGACCTCGAAGGGGCCCTGGTCACCCCCGCGTTCACCGACGCGCACGTCCACACCACGTCGACCGGACTCACCCTCACCGGCCTCGACCTCTCCCGCGCCGCATCCCTTGCGGAGGCCCTGCGTCTCGTACGGGAGCACAGCGCCGCGCGCCCCGCCGACCAGGTGCTCCTCGGCCACGGCTGGGACGCGACCCGCTGGCCCGAGCAGCGGCCCCCGATCCGCGCGGAGCTCGACGAGGCGACTGGCGGCCGCCCCCTGTACCTGCCGCGTGTCGACGTCCACTCGGCGGTCGTCACCACCGCGCTGCTCGACCTCGTTCCCGGCGTCACCGATCTCGCCGGCTACCACCCCGACGCTCCGCTGACCGCCGCCGCCCACCACGCCGTGCGTGCGGCCGCCCACGCGGCCGTCACTCCCGCGCAGCGGACAGCGGCGCGGCGTGCGGCACTCGCCAACGCCGCCTCCCTCGGCATCGGCACCGTCCACGAGTGCGCCGGACCTGAGATCTCCGACGAGGACGACTTCACCTCCCTTCTGGCGCTCGCGGCGGCGCAGGCAGGACCCCGGGTCGTCGGGTACTGGGCCGAACAGGTCGCCGACGAGAAGGACGCCAGGCGCATCCGCGAACTCGGTGCCGCGGGCGCCGCGGGCGACCTGTTCGTCGACGGGTCCCTCGGCTCGCACACCGCGTGCCTCCACGTCCCCTACACCGATGCCCCCGGCACGAGCGGGAGCCCCCACCTCGACGCGGCCGCGGTCGCGGCCCATGTCGCAGCGTGCACGGAGGCAGGGCTCCAAGCCGGTTTCCATGCCATCGGCGACGCCGCTCTGAGCGCGGTCGTCGACGGCGTGCGTGCGGCCGCCGAGCGGGTCGGACCGTCCCGTGTCCGCGCCGCGAGGCACCGGATCGAGCACGCCGAGATGCTCACCCCGGAGACCATCGCCGCCTTCGCCGAGTTCGGGCTCACCGCCTCTGTCCAGCCCGCCTTCGACGCGGCCTGGGGCGGCGACGACGGCATGTACGCCCAGCGCCTCGGCGCGGACCGGGCCCGCACCCTCAACCCGTTCGCGGCGCTGCTGCGGGCCGGAGTGCCGCTCGCCTTCGGCTCCGACAGCCCGGTGACACCTCTCGACCCGTGGGGCACCGTGCGGGCAGCGGCCTTCCACCGGACGCCCGGACACCGCATCTCCGCGCGTGCCGCCTTCACCGCCCACACGCGGGGCGGCTGGCGTGCCGTCGGCCGCGACGACGCAGGGGTGCTCGTCCCCGGCGCTCCGGCCGACTACGCGGTCTGGCGCACCGGGGAGTTGGTCGTCCAGGCCCCCGACGACCGCGTCGCGCGGTGGTCCACCGACCCCCGTTCCGGCACCCCTGGTCTCCCCGATCTCAGCCCGGGCAGGGAACTTCCCGTATGCCTGCGGACAGTGGTCGCGGGGCGTACCGTCTTCGCGGGCCCGAACGGGTGACGTACGGACATTTCGCACCCCCGAAGGATTCTCCCGCCGGTCCGCCACGACCTGCGGATCTTCGCGTCTGACCTGGTAGTTCGGTCGATTGTCGCTGATCAGGCGACTGTTGACAGCCGACGCCCACCGGCGGGTAGGTTCGGCCGGGTCCACCAAAGAACGTCCGGCCGGCAACCTCCACGCAAGTCGTCGAACGCCGCTGGGTCATGGGGTGGTGTGCCGCACCGGCGCACCACCACTGGGAGCCAGGTTCAGCGCCCGCGCCTCGGGGGCAGAGGGAAGGATTCAGCCGGCCGGCAGGTGCGACCCGGGTGGGGCCCGGCGTTCAGTAGACAACGGCTCTCGGTCGACCCGCAGCCAGCGGGCCCCAGGTCGGCCCGAAGGACGCCGGGCCCGATCCGCTCCGCCCGTCCGGCCGACCGGTTCCCGGATGATCCGTGCCGCCGCAATCGCGCTCGTCGCTCTCGCTATGGTTGGGCTCTGCGTACGGACTTTAAGGGGCAGCAGTGAACGACGGTGGTGCGGTTCCCCATGGCGGAGGACCCCAGGGGAGGCGGTACGGCCCGCTCGGCAGAGCCTTGGTGATCATCCCGACCTACAACGAGGCCGAGAACATCCGGTCGATCGTCTCCCGGGTGCGGGCCGCCGTGCCCGAGGCGCACGTCCTCGTCGCGGACGACAACAGCCCCGACGGCACGGGAAAGTTCGCCGACGAGTTCGCCGCGCAGGACGAGCAGGTTCATGTGCTGCACCGCAAGGGCAAGGAAGGCCTCGGCGCCGCCTACCTCGCGGGCTTCGACTGGGGCATCGAGCACGGCTACGGCGTCCTGGTCGAGATGGACGCCGACGGCTCCCACCAGCCGGAGGAACTGCCCCGACTGCTGACCGCCCTCAAGGGCGCCGACCTCGTACTCGGCTCCCGCTGGGTCCCCGGCGGGCGGGTCGTCAACTGGCCGAAGCACCGCAAGTTCCTCTCCCGCGGGGGCAGCACGTACTCGCGCATGCTGCTCGGCGTGCCGCTGCGGGACGTCACCGGAGGCTTCCGTGCCTTCCGCACCGAGACCCTCCAGGGCCTCGGCCTCGGCGACGTCGCCTCCCAGGGCTACTGCTTCCAGGTCGACCTCGCCCGGCGGGCCGTGGCCGCCGGTTTCCACGTGGTCGAGGTCCCGATCACCTTCGTCGAGCGCGAACACGGTGACTCGAAGATGAACAGGGACATCGTCGTCGAGGCGCTCTGGCGCGTCACCGCGTGGGGAGTGGGGGAGCGGGTGGGCCGCATCACCGGCCGCAGGACGCCCCTGCCGCGCGCACCTCGATCTTCCTGACAACCCCCATACGCCGCTCCGGCAATCGCCCAGGCACACTGGGAGCATGACGACCGGTGCCCCGCCCCCGACCGCCCCGAAGCGCACACGCGCCCGCACGTATCTCCCGCTGGCCATCGCCGCCTGGCTGATCCTGGAGATCTGGCTGCTGACTGTGGTGGCGGACCAGGCCGGCGGCTTCGCCGTCCTCGGACTGCTGGTCGGCGCGGGGATCCTGGGCGCCGTGGTGATCAAGCGCGCCGGGCGCCGGGCCTTCACGAACCTCAGGGAGACCCTCCAGCAGCAGACGGGACAGGGTGCGGCGCCTGCCGCCTCCCCGGCGCGCGGCGAGAGCAACGGTCTGCTGATGCTCGGCGGGCTCCTGCTGATGCTGCCGGGTCTGATCTCCGATGTGGCCGGGCTGCTGATTCTGCTTCCGCCTGTGCGCACCCGGCTCGGCCGGCTCGCCGAGCGCTCGCTGGAGCGGCGTGTGAACGCCGCGATGGCCGGCGGCCTCGGCGGTGCGTTCCAGCAGGCCCGGATGCGACACCCGGACGGCAAGGTCGTCCAGGGTGAGGTCATTCACGAGGGCGGCGCGCAGCGCCGCGACGACCACCGGGACGACCGGCCCCGGCCGCCGCTGACGCCCTGACGGGGCCTGGCCAAGGGCGGGCCGGTCTCGGACTTCCCGTACGCGCCTGGCGTTCATGGCTCAGGCGGCACGGTGCTGCCCGCCCGCAACGTGCGTGGAGCCCCCGCAACCCGGAACGTGGCCCGCGGAATCACGTGGCCCGGAACGTGCGTGGAGCCCCCGCAACCCGGAACGTGACGAGAGCCGCGGGGGGGGGGGGGGGGGGGGGGGGGGGGGGGGGGAGGGGTGGGGGGGGGGGGGGTTTTTGGTTGGGGAATTTACAGGCAGAAAGGGGGTGGTTGGGGGACGCGGGGAGGAGGACGGAG
>NZ_JBVHTA010000030.1:0-50125 GCF_055566095.1 Streptomyces sp. NPDC027962 | reverse complement strand
TCTTGTGGCTTTTTCTTTTGTTCTTTGCGCGTCCTTTGTTCCCCCCCCCCCCCCCCCCTCTCCCCCCCCCCCCCCCCCCCCCCCCCCCCCCCCCGGCTCTCGTCGTGCCTCGCTTCGCGCGCTTGCGCGCTACGCGGACTTCCGGCTGTCTCGCGGGTGCACCGCGATGTTCATGGCGCCGGAGCGAAGGACCGCCAGCCGCTCGGCCAGCACCTCCTCGAGCTCCTCGCGGGTGCGCCGCTCCATGAGCATGTCCCAGTGCGTGCGCGCCGGCTTGCCCTTCTTCTCTTCGGGGCCGTCCCCGTCAACGAGGAGTGCCTGGGCGCCGCACGCCTTGCACTCCCACTCCGGCGGAATCTCCGCCTCGACCGAGAACGGCATCTCAAAACGATGTCCGTTCTGGCATGCGTACTCCACCGCCTGGCGCGGGGCCAGGTCGATGCCGCGGTCCGTCTCGTAGCTGGTAACCACAAGTCGCGTGCCGCGGAGAGCTCGCTCACTCATGAATCGTGCCTCCCGGGCTTGTCGCCCACAGGACAGGTGTCGCTGTCGTCGTCATCCGGTCAACGTCCGGTCGGCGGTAAAGATTCCCGTTCCGGGTCATGCGTCGCCCGTCGTGCCGCTGCTTTGCCATTGGTTGGGGTACCCACCAGTGCCCGGTTTGTCACATCTGACCGAAAGTGTCACCCACTGATTTCACTATTCAAGCACGCAGTAACGGTCCGCCTGGCAAGCCAAAGGCGTACACTACCGGCGTTTCACTCAGGCGTCTAAATCCGCCTCGGGACCGGGTTCCCCGCGGCAGCCACCGCACGCCTCACCGGAACCCTCGCGAGCAGCACGAATCCCAGCACGAAGAAGATCACCAACGAGATGATCGCGTCCCGGTAGCTGCCCGTGATCTGATACGCCAGCCCGAAGACCAGCGGCCCCAGCCAGCTCAGGCCCCGGTCACTCATCTCGTACGCGGAGAAGTACTCCGCCTCCCTGCCCCGCGGCACCAGATGCGAGAACAGCGAGCGCGACAGCGCCTGGCTGCCGCCGAGGACAAGTCCGATGCCGGCCGCCAGGCAGTAGAACCACACCGGCTCGCCGGCGGGCAGGAAGTACCCCGCCGCCAGGATCAGCGTCCAGAGCGCGAGCGAGCCGAGGATCGTGCGCTTCGCCCCGTGGATACGGGCGAGCCGGCCCATCGCCAGCGCACCCGCCACGGCGAGCAACTGCACCAGCAGCACCGCGGTGATCAGGGTCGTCTGGTCCAGACCCAGCTCCTCGGAACCGTAGACGGAGGCCTGCGAGATGACCGTCTGCACTCCGTCGTTGTAGACGAGATAGGCCAGCAGGAACGACAGCGTCAGGGGATGGCGCCGCATGTCGCGCAGGGTTGCCATGAGCTGGTTCCACCCCGCCCCCACCGCGCCCTCGCCGGAAGGGGCGATCCGGCGGTCCCGCAGCCGCCGCAGCGGGATCAGGGTGAAGGCGCCCCACCACAGACCCGCGGAGGCGAGGCAGACGCGGACCGCGTCCGACTCCGAGAGGCCGAAGGAGTCGTGGCCCGAGTAGACGGCAAGGTTCAGCAGCAGCACCAGGGCGCCCGACGTGTAGCCGAACGCCCAGCCTCGCGAGGACACCGCGTCCCGCTCGTCCGGCTCCGCGATCTGCGGCAGATACGCGTTGTAGAGGGCCATCGAGACGGACAGCGACGCGTTCGCGACGATCAGCAGCAGCGCGCCCAGCAGATAACGGTCGCCGTCGAGGAGGAACATCCCCGTCGTTGCCGCCGCCCCCAGGTACGCCGCGGCGGCGAGCAGGGGCTTCTTACGGCCGGACCGGTCCGCCGCCGCCCCGGCGAGCGGCATGATCAGCACCGCGAGCACCACGGAGACCGACACCGCGTACGGGAAGACGGACCCGGCCCGCACGGGTATGCCCAGCGGATGGACAAAGCCTTCGGCGTCCGCCGCGGCCTTCGCCACCGACGTCAGATACGGCCCGAGGAACACCGTCAGAACGCTCGTCGAATAGACGGAGCACGCGAAGTCGTAGAAGTACCAACCACGTTGCTCGCGTCTTCGGGCGCCGGCGCCGGCGCCGGCGCCCTCGTCCTCGCCCGTGCCGCCAGTGCGGTCCGCGGTGTCGGCCGTCACCCCGCGCCCCCTCGCTCGTGCCGTCGCAGACGCGCCGGATCAGACCCACGCGCCCCGATCACTCAGCACGGTGCGCAATGTCTCCAGATGATCGGTCATGATGCCATCCACGCCAAGGTCCAGGAGCGCGGTCATTCGATCGGCGTCGTTCACCGTCCACACATGCACCTGCAGGCCCCGCGCATGGGCCGCCCGGACGAACCGCCGGTCCACCACACGGACACCGCCCTGCGTCTCCGGCACCTGCGCGCAGACCGCGCCGCCGCGCACCGCGGCCGGTATCCCGTACGACCCGAGCCGCAGGCCGAGAACGCCGCGCACCCCGTAGGAGGTCGCCAGCCGGGGGCCCGCCAGGCGCATCGCGCGCGCCACCCGCCCCTCGGAGAACGACCCGACGCACACCCGGTCCCAGCTGTCCGTCCGGCGGATCAGGTCCACGAGCGGCACCAGCGCGGACTCCGCCTTCAGGTCCACGTTCCACCGGGCCTCCGGGAACTCCTCCAGCAGCTCCTCGAACAGCGACAGCGGCTCCCGGCCCGCCACCCTCGCCTTCTGTACCTCGCTCCACGGCAGCGCCCCGATACGCCCCCGTGCGTCGGTCACCCGGTCCAGCGTCGTGTCGTGGAACGCCACCAGCCCACCGTCGGCCGTCGTGTGCACATCGGTCTCGAAGTAGCGGTAACCGGCATCGGCGGCACGCCGGAAGGCTGCAGCCGTGTTCTCGATGCCGTCGGCCGCTCCGCCGCGGTGGGCGAAGGCGAGCGTCGAGGGGTGGTCCAAGTACGGGTGGCGTATGCGGGTCACAGTCGCAGTATCGCCTGTTCGGGTGACCCCGAGGCCACCACGGTGCTGCGCTTTTCTCTCTCCGGGATGGCGAACAGTCGCAGGAACAGCTGTGCCAGCGGCCCGATCGCCAGCGCATACGCCACCGTCCCCACGCCCACCGCACCGCCGAGTACGAACCCGGTCGCCACGACGGCCACCTCGATCGCCGTACGCACCAGGCGGATCGACCGGCCCGTGAGGCGGTGCACACCGGTCATCAGGCCGTCCCGGGGCCCGGGGCCGAAGCGCGCCGCGATGTACAGGCCCGTCGCCACACCGTTGAGCACGATGCCCGCGACCATCAGCGGGATCTGCCCCGCGAGCCCTCGGACCTCCGGCACCAGTGCCAGTGTGGTGTCCATCGCGATACCGATGGCGAACACATTGGACACGGTGCCGAGCCCCGGCCGCTGCCTGATCGGAATCCAGAGCAGCAGCACCACGGCGCCCACGACGATCGACACCACGCCGATCGTCAGCCCGGTCAGCTCGGCCAGACCCTGATGCAGCACCCCCCATGGCTCGAGCCCCAGCCCCGCGCGCACCAGGAGCGCGGAGCTCACCCCGTACAGCGCGAGGCCGACGTACAGCTGCAGCAGCCGACGAATGAGATGCGCGGACACGATGGCGCCCCCTGTCTGGTGGTAGTGGACTGATGCATGCCACTCTGTGGCTATGGAACAATCGGCAACCATGGCCAATTTGGGGAAGGTGGACCGATTTAGATGACACATTGGACCTCTGCGGTGGGCGCGGCCCAACTCGCCCGTCAGCTCACCTCGCAGCAGCCGCGCCCCGCCGGCCCCGGCACCCGCAAGCCGCCCGCCTACCGGGCGCTCGCCGACGGCATCCGGCTGCTCGTCCTCGAAGGCCGCGTGCCGGTCGCGGCGCGACTGCCCGCCGAACGTGAACTCGCGCTCTCACTCGCCGTCAGCCGCACCACCGTCGCCGCCGCGTACGAGGCACTCCGCTCCGAAGGCTTCCTCGAGTCCCGCCGCGGCGCCGGCAGCTGGACCGCCGTACCCGCGGGCAACCCCCTGCCCGCACGCGGCCTCGAACCCCTGCCCCCCGAGTCGCTCGGCTCCATGATCGACCTGGGCTGCGCGGCACTGCCGGCACCGGAACCGTGGCTCACCCGGTCCGTCCAGGGCGCACTCGAGGAACTGTCGCCGTACGCCCACACCCACGGCGACTACCCGGCCGGGCTGCCCGCCCTGCGCCAGATGCTCGCCGACCGCTACACGGAGCGCGGCATCCCGACCATGCCGGAACAGATCATGGTCACCACCGGCGCGATGGGCGCGATCGACGCGATCTGTCACCTCTTCGCCGGCCGCGGCGAGCGCATCGCTGTCGAATCCCCCTCGTACGCCAACATCCTCCAGCTGATGCGCGAAGCAGGCGCACGGCTCGTGCCCGTCGCGATGGCCGAAGGTCTGACCGGCTGGGACCTCAACCGCTGGCGCCAGGTACTGCGCGACTCCGCGCCCCGTCTCGCGTACGTCGTCGCCGACTTCCACAACCCCACCGGCGCGCTCGCGGACGAGTCCCAGCGTCGCGCCCTCGTGGAGGCGGCCCGCTCGGCCGGCACGGTCCTCGTCGTCGACGAGACCATGTCCGAGCTGCACCTGGACGCCGACATCGAAATGCCCCGCCCCGTCTGCGCCTTCGACCCCGCGGGCTCCACCGTCCTGACCGTCGGCTCCGCCAGCAAGGCCTTCTGGGCGGGCATGCGGATCGGCTGGGTCCGCGCGGCCCCCGACGTCATCCGCTCCCTCGTCGCCGCCCGCGCCTACGCCGACCTCGGCACGCCCGTCCTGGAGCAGCTGGCGATCAACTGGCTGATGCGGACGGGCGGTTGGAAGGAGGCCGTCGCCGTCCGCCGCGACCAGGCGCGCGAGAACCGCGACGCGCTCGTCGCGGCGGTGCGCAGGGAACTGCCGACCTGGGAGTTCGACGTTCCCAGTGGCGGCCTCACCCTGTGGGTCCGCACAGGAGGCCTCTCCGGCTCCCGCCTCGCGGAGGTCGGCGAGCGCGTGGGCGTCCGCGTGCCGTCGGGTCCGCGCTTCGGTGTTGACGGCGCGTTCGAGGGCTATGTGCGGCTGCCGTTCACGGTGGGCGGCCCGGTGGCGGAAGAGGCGGCAACCCGCCTGGCGGCGGCGGCCCACCTCGTCACCACGGGCGCCTCGACGGGCACGGAGACGCCGCGCACGTTCGTGGCGTAGCCGATTCCGGGGCGCCCCCGTCGTGCTTGGCCCGGTCCGGGAGTGCGGCGTTTCCGGGGGTGCCCCTGCCTGGTGGAGACGGTGCCGGAGACACCCACGAGGCCCGGCACGGGAGTGTCAACTCCTCAGCCGGGCCTCGGCCGAACGCGGGTCAGCCGGTCCCGCCCAGCGGAATCGTCGGCGGGCCGAGCGGTTTCGCCGGGATGCCGGCGGGGGCCGGAGCGGGGGCCGACCCCGGCCTCGCCTCCCCGGCGTCCGTCGCGGCCGGGTCCGGCGGCAGGAGCGCCAGGACGGCCCGGCGGTGCGCCTCCGTCGTCGCGTCGTCGAACGGGTCCGGTGTGGCGGGCACTTGGAGGCGCACGACCGGTCCCGTACCGAGCCGTGCGTACCCCCGCCCGGGCGGCACGTCGGTCGTCGGCGTGGTACGGGGTGCCTCCCCGAGCACGGCCTCGACCTCGGGGAAACCGGCCGGGCCGAGCGTCACCCGGGCCCGGGTGTGCGTGCGTACCGCCTCGGTGAGCGCGCCGACGCTGTCGAACTGCTCGGCGACGACCACCATGACGTGCGCCGCCCGCCCGTGCCTCAGCGGCACGGAGAGCAGCTCCTGCGGGTCCATGTGCCCGTCGGCGGCGGCAAGGTGTCCGAAGACGCTGGGCCGGTCCATGAGGATCCACAGGGGCCGCTTGGTGTCCTCGGGCGTGGGCTGCCCCGCCTGCCGGGCGCGGTTGGCGGCGATGAGCCGCCGCTCGGTCTCGTGCGCGGCCCACTCGAGGCTGGCGAGTGCGCCGGCCAGTCCGCACTCGACGGCGAGTACGCCGGTGCGCCCGGTGAGGCAGGCGTATTCACCGGTTCCGCTGCCCTCCACGATCAGTACGTCCCCGTGCTGCAGCGCCTGCAGGGCGATGGAGCGCAGGAGGGTCGTGGTGCCGCTGCCGGGCTCGCCGACGACCAGCAGATGCGGCTCGGTGGAGCGCGGTCCGGTGCGCCAGACGACCGGGGGCGCCTGGCTGATCTCGTCACCTCTGACCACCGGCACCGTGCGCTGGACCGCGTCGGCGTCGGTGAAGCCCAGCACGGTCTCACCGGGGACGGTGACGAAGCGCTGGGCGGCGATGGCGGTGGACAGGGCGGGCAGCACGCTCATGACGAGCTGGTTGCCTTCCTCGTCCCAGGTGAAGAGGTACTCCCGCCCGCGCCCGGACTTCGCGTGCAGCAACTGCTCGATCCGTGCCCGGGCGGTCGTCTCGCCGTCGGTGAAGTAGGCGGGGTACTTGACGCGGAGCCGGGTGAGCCGGCCGCTGTCGTCGAACTCGTACTCGGTGAAGGCCTTGTTCCACTCCCCGCCGTGGGCGAAAAGCGGAGCCGGGTCCTCGGCGATGGAGAAGTACGGGACCAGCGCTTCGTAGAGCGCCTGCAGCCGGCCCGCCTCCGCCTCGTCGGGGCCCGTCCTGACGGGCACCCTGACCCGCCCCTGCCAGGCGGCCGCGGCCATCACCGTGATCAGGGCGAGCAGCGGCCCGTACGGGATGAGCGCGACCACCAGGACGCATGCGGCGACGAAGAACAGGGCGGGACCGCGCCGCTCTTTGGGAGTGCCGGCCCACTTCTGCCGTGCCATGGCGGCCAGCTTCCGCAGACCACGGGAGACCGTGATCAGTGGATGGAGGACGTCTGTGGCGCTGTCGGCGGCCGTGCGCGCGATCGTTCGGCTGCGGGCGATCTGCGCGCTGCCGCTGCTCAGAATGCGGGGGAGTGGACGCCGGGCCACATCGTCTCCTCGGGCTGAAGGGGCAGGCGGTCAGAACTTGATCCCGCCCAGAAGCCCGGCCAGGCTCGTCGTGCCTGCCTGGATGCTGGGGGCGATCGCGGTGCCCGCGAGGAAGAAGCCGAAGAGCGCGGAGACGAGCGCGTGCGAGGCCTTCAGGCCGTCCTTCCTGAAGAAGAGGAAGACGATGATGCCGAGGAGCACGACGCCGGACATGGACAGAATCATGAGAGTTCTCCTGGGTGAGGGGACAGTCACCTTGAGTTGTTCCAGACTCACAGGAAGTATCTATGCGATAAAAGGTGCATATGGGTGAATTTTTCGGTATTTCACTGCACTGGCGGACGGCCGGTCGTTGCGCAGAGGGCAGAGGGCGGGACCGCAGGGCACAGTGCCCCCGCGACCTGATCCTTTGCCGCCGACGCACCGCGTCATGTCGGCGGCCGGGCAGTACCCTGTCGATTCACTCGTACGGCTGCTCCTGCCGTGCACCCCAGGTCAAGTGGTGAAAGGTGGTACATCCCATGAGCGAGGTCCCCGACTCCGAGGTGATCGAACTCGCGACCAAGGTCTTCGACCTGGCGCGTCAGGGGGAGACCGACGCTCTTGCCGCGTACGTCGACGCGGGCGTCCCGGCCGACCTGACCAATGACAAGGGCGACACGCTCGTGATGCTCGCCGCCTACCACGGCCACGCAGACGCAGTGGAGGCGCTCCTGGCGCGCGGCGGGGAGCCGAACCGGGCCAACGACCGCGGCCAGACACCTCTCGCCGGCGCGGTCTTCAAGGGCGAGGACGTCGTTGTCCGAGCTCTCCTCGCCGGAGGCGCCGACCCGCAGGCAGGCACCCCGTCCGCGGCGGATACCGCGCGGATGTTCGGGAAGACGGAACTTCTGGAGCTGTTCGAAGGCCGCTGAGCGCTCTGAGGGCAGCGCCCGGGCAGCAAGGAAGAGGTCGCCGCGGGGAGGCGCCGTAAATGTGGTCGCGGTGGCGAAATGGGTGGGTCATCATGACGTCAGCCCCATCCCGGACGACATCAACCGGGAGTTTCCCCTGGGGCCACCGAAGAGAGGCAGAGGAAGATGCTCTACACCAAGCGGAAGACGCGTATGACGACGGGCGGCCCTGCATGCTGCTGCGCGGCCTAGGCACTCCACTTCCCGGTCGCGTCGACAGCTTGATGTGAGGCAGTTTCCATGTTCGATCCAGTCATAGCGCCGAGCGGCACCCTGCTCGGCCTGCTGCAGAGGGGTCGCGGCGACGGCACGCTGCACGCGCTCGCCGCCCCGCGGGCCGAAGCGCTGGCCGCCCTCAACCACTGCGTGCTCAACGACCCCCGCCACGACTGGCAGGTCGAGAACCGCTCCCTCTACTACGCACGCCTCTACCTCGATCTCCACGGCAGCCTCGAGGAGATCGAACGGCATCTGTGCGACGCCGACGACCACCTTGACACGGACGAGTGCCGGACCGGCCTCGCCCTGGCGGTGCTCGGGCATCTCGCCTCCTACGGCAGGGGCGACGCGCTCGCTCTGCTGCGCCGGTACGCGACGCACGGCGCCAACTGGGCCTGGGCGCTCGACGAGCTCGCCCTGCGGGACGACGACGCGGGCCTGCGCGCACTGGCCGCCCCGATCCTCGCCAGATTTCCCGCCACCCCGGAAGGCGAGGCCGAGCTGGCCGCAGCCGTACGCGACTCCTTCGAGCCGCGCCCCTGGCGACTGTGGGCGGAGGACGGACGCGAAGCGGTCGGCGCCAGGATCAGGGCCGCCCAGGAGGCGGGCTCCTTCGACCGCTGGCAGCGCCAGATGCGCCCCTCCGGGCCCCGGCCCGGCTGGAGCGTCCAGGCGGTCCTCGACTGGGCCGACCAGGGCCTGGAGCGCGGCAGCGCCCTGCACGTTCCGGCGGCCCGCTGCCTGACCGCGGTGGCGGGACCGGAGGACCGGCCCGCCATCGTCGAGGCCGCCCGCACCGGATCCGACGGCGCACGCTCAGCGGCCCTGCACTACCTCGCCGAGTCGCGCGACCCCGTCGTCCTCGACCTGATCGAGACCGCGGTGACCTCCGGTTCCGGGACCGCCGCCGACGCGGCGGTCGCCGCGTTCGAGCGGATGTGCGGCGAGCCGGCCGTCGACCGGGCACGCAGTTGGGTGCACCGCCCCGACGCCCTCGGAGCCTCCGCGGCCGGCGTACTCGCCTGCCGCGGCGGAGCCGGCGACGCGCAGCTGGTGCTCGGCGCTCTCCGCGAGACCGTACGTGCGGACGGACCCGACGCTCCTCTTTTGTGGACCCTCGTCGACGGAGCGGGCCGCCTCGGCATCGAGTGCGCCGCCCCTGTCCTGCGCCATGTCTACCGGGAGACGGCCTCCTCGCATCTGCGGGGCCGCGCCGCCCGGGCGCTCGCCGCCACCGACCCGTCCTTCGCCACCGGCTTCGCCGTCGAATGCCTGTGGGACTGCGAGGAAACCACGAGAGAAGTCGCCGCTCTGCACGCCGAGACCGGTGATGTGCGCGTCGCCGAGCGGCTGCGCCGGCTCGCCGCCGACCCGGCGGAGGAGGCCGAGGTGCAGACCGCCGTGCGGAGCCGTATCGGCCCGGACAGGCCGGGGCTGTGATCGCCGGGTCCCGCCGGGTGCCCTGAAGTGGCGGGCGCCTTGAAGCGGCGGGCGCCCGGAGGAAACGGGCCTGGAGGGATGGGCCCGGAGGGGGTCCGTCGACGGCCTCAGAGGGCGTGGCGGACCCCCTCCGGGCGGGCGGACGCCCCGAAGGGCGGTTGCGGACGTTCAGCGGTGATTGAGGGCGGTTGACGACAGTCGGCGGCCGGCCCGGCCACAAACGCTCACGGGACGTTCCGCATACGGAAAGATCCACGTTGGCGCAGCCACTCCCGGCCCGACGACAACACGGGTATGCGTGTCGTCATCGTCACCGAATCCTTTCCGCCAGACGTCAATGGTGTGGCGCACTGCGCCCAGCAGACCGCCCGGCATCTCGCCGCCCGCGGTCATGAACCGCTCGTCATCGCCCCGGCCGTGGCCGGGACCGATACCTTCGACGCCGACGCCCCCTGCCCGGTGGTGCGCGTTCCCTCACTGCCTCTGCCCGGCTATCCGCAGGTACGCGTCGCTCTGCCCAGCCGCAGGGTCGCGGCCGCGATCGCCGCGCACCGCGCCGATCTCGTCCACCTCGCCAGCCCCTTCGTGCTCGGGGTCCGCGGCATGGCGGCCGCGGCACGGCTGGGGCTGCCGGCCGTCGCCGTCTACCAGACCGATCTGGCCGGATATGCCCGTACGTACGTCGGAGCGGGTGAAGGTGCCGCCTGGCGGCGTATCCGGGCCGTGCACAGCGCCGCAGACCGGACGCTCGCTCCCTCCAGGGCAGCGAGGCGCGACCTCGAGGAACACGGCGTCGAGCGGGTGCGGCTGTGGCCGCGCGGGGTCGAGACCACTCGCTTCCGGCCGGAGCTGCGCGACGAGCAACTGCGGCGGACGCTGGCCCCCGGCGGCGAGCTGATCGTCGGATACGTCGGCCGGCTCGCCCCCGAGAAACACGTCGAACTGCTCGCCGGGGTCTGCGAGATGCCCGGCGTGCGCGTGGTCGTCGTCGGTGACGGCCCCAGCGAGACGTCGCTGCGCGCCGCCCTGCCCGGCGCCGTGTTCCTCGGCCGCAGGACCGGCGACGACCTCGCCCGGATCTTCGCCTCCCTGGACGTCTTCGCCCACACCGGCCCCTACGAGACGTTCTGTCAGACCGTGCAGGAAGCCATGGCCAGCGGCCTGCCGGTGATCGCCCCCGCTGCCGGCGGGCCGCTCGACCTCGTCGACCACGGCCGCACGGGACTGCTGGTGGAGCCCCACAGCGCCGACGCCGTACGGGCAGCGGTCGCCGCACTCGCCGGCGATCCTGCACTGCGGACCGCCTACGGACGGGCCGGGCTCGCCGCCGTCGACGGACGGACCTGGGCCGCGGTCGGCGACATGCTGTTGGACCATTACGCGGATGTACTCGGCACGCGCACGGCGGTGGCGGCATGAGCGGGGAGCGCGGGCTGCGCATCGTACGGCTGGCGAACTTCGTCACCCCCTCCTCCGGCGGGCTGCGCACCGCGCTCGCGGAACTCGGCCGCGGCTATCTGGCCGCGGGCCACGAGCCTGTGCTCGTCGTCCCGGGCGACGCCGGGAGCGACCGGATCACCGACCAGGGGCGCGTCATCACCCTGCCCGGCCCCGAGATCACCGGCACGGGCGGATACCGGGTGCTGGCCGGCCGGCGACGGCTGCGGGAAGTGCTGGACGAGCTGGCACCCGACCGGCTAGAGGTCTCCGACCGCACCACCTTGCGCTGGACCGGGGAGTGGGCGCGGCGCAGGCGCATCCCGTCGGTGATGGTCTCTCATGAGACCGCCGACGGGGTGCTGCGGACCTGGGGGCTCTCGGAGGCGGTCGCCGCCCGCACCGCGGACCGGCTCAACCGGCGCAGCGCCTGGGCCTATTCGCGGATCGTGTGCACGACGGAGTGGGCGGAGCGCGAGTTCGTACGCATCGGGGCGCGCAATGTCGTGCGGGCCCCGCTCGGCGTCGACCTCCGGCGCTGCCGGCCGGGCCGTCGGAGCACGGTGCTGCGCGCGCGGTACGCGGCCGGAGCGGACGTACTCCTGCTGCTCTGCTCCCGCCTGTCGGTGGAGAAGCGTCCCGGAACCGCCCTGGACGCGCTCGCCGCACTGCGCGCACGCGGTCTGCGGGCGTCGCTGGTCGTCGCCGGCGACGGCCCGCTGAAGGGGGCGCTCGTGCGCAGAGCGCGTGCGGAACGGCTGCCCGTGCAGTTCCTCGGCCACCTCCCCGACCGGGAGGCGGTCGCCGACCTGCAGGCGGCGGCCGACGTGGGCCTGGCACCCGGTCCGGCGGAGACCTTCGGGCTCTCCGCTCTCGAAGCGCTGGCCTGCGGCACGCCGGTCGTGGTCAGCGCCTCTTCTGCGCTGCCGGAGGTGGTGGGCGACGCGGGCGTGGTGGCGGCCGACACGGGAGCGGACTTCGCCGTCGGCGTCCTCGACGTGCTCTCCCGCCCGGAGGACGCACGCCGCGAAGCGGCGAGGGCACGCGCCGAACTCTTCGACTGGCAGCGGTCGGTGGCCGCGTTCCTGGCCGCCCACGAAGCCCTGCCGGTCGCCGGCCGCGCACCCGAGCCGGGAGGCCGCTGATGCCGGCACCCGAAGCCACCGCGGAGGTGCGTGCCGCAGACGAACCGGGAGCGAGACGCACCCCGACGCTCCCCTCAGGCGAGCCCCGGCCGGTGCGTTTCGCCGCCCTCGGTGACTCGCTCACCGCCGGGGTCGGCGATCCTGTCGACGGCGCCTGGCGGGGGTGGGCCGCGCTGCTCGCCGACGGGGTCGGTGGCGGGGACGCACCGGTCGTCTTCCGTAATTTCGCCGTCAGCGGCGCCCTCAGTAAGGACGTCGCCGAGATCCAGGCACCGGCGGCTCTCGCGTTCGCGCCCGACATCGCATCCGTCGTGGTCGGGGTGAACGACACGCTGCGCCGCACGTTCGACATAGCCGACCTCGCCCACCGCCTCGACGGCATCTGCTCCGGGCTCGCCGGGCACGGGACCGTACTGCTGACGGCGTGCCTGCCCGACCCCGGCGCTATGCTGGGGCTGCCCGCACCGCTCGCGCGGCCGCTGGCCCGGCGGCAGCGGGCCGTCAACGCCGTCGTCCATGTGCTGTCCGACCGTTACGACACCGTCCATCTGCACGCCGCCGACGCGGCCTGGGTGCGGGACCGGGCCATGTGGAGTGCCGACCGCCTGCACCCGGGGGAGCGCGGGCACCGCATGCTCGCCCGGCGCTTCCACGAGCTGCTCGCCGCTCGCGGCCTGACCCACGGCGACGCGCCCGCCGCCGAGCCCGACCAGGCCCCCCCGACGCCTGTCGGCGCGCTGTTGTGGCTGGCCACGGCGGGCACCGGCTGGGTAGCGCGACGCTGTACGGACCTGCTGCCGCAGCTGCTGCGCCTCGCGGGCGACGAGGTGCACCACTGGGCCCGTGGCACCAGCGCGCGCCTGGACCGGGGAGCGGAGCTGGCCCTGGCTGCCGCGCTCGCGGCCGTGTCGCCGACCGTTCCCGGTGCCCGGATCGGGGCAAGAATGGGGGAATGACCGGGCGCTGGGAGTTCTGGATCGACCGTGGCGGCACGTTCACCGACATCGTGGGCAGACGCCCCGACGGGCGGCTCGTGACCCGCAAGCTCCTCTCGCACAACCCCGGGCGCTACCGCGACGCCGCCGTCGCCGGCATCAGGCTGCTGCTGGGCACGGCCGCGGACCAGCCCGTACCGGCCGACCTGGTCGCTTCGGTCAAAATGGGCACGACCGTCGCCACCAATGCCCTTCTGGAGCGGCGCGGTGAGCCGACCGTGCTCGTGGTCACCGAAGGCTTCCGCGACTCCCTGCGCATCGCCTACCAGAACCGGCCCCGGCTCTTCGACCGCCACATCGTGCTGCCGGAGGCCGTGTACGACCGGGTGATCGAGGTCCCCGAACGCCTCGACGCCCAGGGCGAGGTCGTACGGCCCCTGGACCTGGCGGCCGTGGCCGAGCGGCTGGAAGGCCTACGCGCGGACGGCATTTCGAGCGCCGCCGTCGTCCTGATGCACGGCTACCGCTACCCGGACCACGAGCGGCGCATCGCCGAGACGGCACGCGCACTGGGCTTCACCCAGGTCAGCTGCTCCCACGAGGTGAGCCCGCTGATCAAGCTGGTGCCCCGCGGTGACACCACCGTGGTGGACGCCTACCTCTCCCCGATCCTCAAGCGGTACGTCGACGAGGTCGCCACCGAACTCGCCGGTATCCGCCTGATGTTCATGCAGTCCAACGGCGGCTTGCGCGAGGCCACCCACTTCCGCGGCAAGGACGCCGTGCTGTCCGGCCCGGCCGGCGGTGTCGTCGGAATGGCCCGCACCTCCCGCCGGGCCGGCTTCGAGAGGGTCATCGGTTTCGACATGGGCGGCACGTCCACCGACGTCTCGCACTATGCGGGCGAGTTCGAGCGCGAACTCGGCACCCAGGTGGCGGGTGTCCGGATGCGCGCGCCGATGATGAGCATCCACACCGTCGCCGCCGGCGGGGGCTCCGTGCTCCACTTCGACGGGCGCCGCTACCGCGTCGGACCCGACTCCGCGGGCGCCGTGCCCGGTCCCGCCTGCTACCGGCGCGGCGGCCCGCTCACCGTCACCGACGCCAATGTGATGCTCGGCCGGATCCAGCCCGCCCACTTCCCGGCCGTGTTCGGCCCGGACGGCAACGAATCCCTGGACGAGCGCACCGTACGCGAACGTTTCGCCGAACTGGCCGAAGAGGTCACCCGGGAGAGCGGGAAGCGGCGCACACCCGAACAAGTGGCTGCCGGGTTCCTGGAGATCGCCGTCCTGAACATGGCGAACGCCGTCAAGAAGATCTCCGTCCAGCGCGGCCACGACGTCACCCGCTATGCGCTCACGTCGTTCGGCGGCGCCGGCGGTCAGCACGCCTGTGCCGTGGCCGACGCCCTCGCCGTCGACACCGTGGTCGTGCCGCCCCTCGCGGGCGTACTGTCCGCGTACGGAATCGGCCTCGCCGACGCGACCGCCATGCGCGAGCATTCCGTGGAGGCCGAACTCGACGAGCGGAGCGTCGTCCGGGTCCGCGCCCTCTGCGGCGAGCTGGCCTCACGCACCCGCTCCGAGCTGCGCGCCGACGCCGTCCCCGACGCCGCGATCACCACGCGCGCGAGGGTGCTACTGCGCTACGCGGGCACCGACGCGAGCCTTCCCGTACCGCTGGACTCCGCCCCCGCCATGCGCGAGGCCTTCGAGTCGGCCCACCACGCCCGTTACGCCTTCACCATGGACAAGCCGGTCGTCGTGGAGGCGGTGTCCGTCGAGGCGGTGGGCACCGCGGGCGACCACGATGCCGCCGTCGCAGAGGAGCCGGGCACGTCGGCCGGGCCGGGGCCGCTCGACCGCGTGCCGATGTTCGTCGATGGACAGCGGCAGGAGGTGCCGCTGTACCGGCGCGGTGATCTGCGGCCCGGCCACGAGGTGCCCGGCCCCGCGATCGTCGCGGAGGCCGACGCGACCACCGTCGTGGACCCCGGCTGGCAGGCCACGGCGAGCGCGGCAGGGCACCTGCTGGTCACACGGGTACGGCCCAGGCCCACCAGGGTGGCCGTCGGCACCGACGTCGACCCGGTGCTGCTGGAGGTGTTCAACAACCTCTTCATGTCCATCGCCGAGCAGATGGGCGTGCGGCTGGAGAACACCGCCCACTCCGTCAACATCAAGGAACGCCTCGACTTCTCCTGCGCCCTCTTCGACGCGGACGGCAATCTGATCGCCAACGCGCCCCATATCCCCGTCCATTTGGGCTCCATGGGCGAGTCCATCAAGGAAGTACTGCGCCGCCGCCGTGACGAGGGCGAGCTGCGGCCGGGTGACGTCTACGCGGTCAACGACCCCTACCACGGCGGCACGCACCTGCCCGACGTCACCGTCGTGACCCCGGTCTTCGAAGGCGGCGAACTGCGCTTCCTCGTCGCCTCGCGTGGCCACCACGCCGAGATCGGTGGCATCACCCCCGGCTCCATGCCCGCGTTCAGCACCGACATCGAGGAGGAAGGCGTCCTCTTCGACAACTGGCTGCTCGTACGGGACGGGCGGCTGCGCGAGGACGAGACCCGTCGGCTGCTCATCGGCGCCCGGTACCCGTCCCGCGCCCCTGACACCAACATCGCCGACCTGAAGGCGCAGATCGCGGCCAACGAGAAGGGGATCGCCGAACTGCGACGCATGGTCGACCAGTTCGGTCTCGACGTCGTCCAGGCCTATATGCGGCACGTCCGCGACAACGCCGAGGAGTCGGTGCGCCGTATCGTCGCAACCCTGGGCGACGGGGAGTGCCGGTACGAGACCGACAGCGGCGCGGTCATCCAAGTGGCCGTGCGGGTGGACCGCGAACGGCGCGGAGCGGTCATCGACTTCACCGGCACCTCGCCCCAGCAGCCCGGCAATGCCAACGCACCCACTTCTGTGGTGATGGCCGCCGTGCTCTACACGTTCAGAACCCTCGTGGCCGACGACATCCCCCTCAACAGCGGCTGCCTGGCGCCCTTGGAGGTGCGAGTGCCGGAGGGCTCGATGCTCGCGCCCTTGCACCCGGCGGCCACGGTCGCGGGCAACGTCGAGACCTCGCAGGCCGTCACGGGCGCGCTGTACGCGGCCCTCGGGGTGCAGGCCGAGGGCTCGGGGACGATGAACAACGTGACGTTCGGCAACGACCGCGTGCAGTACTACGAGACCGTGGCGAGTGGTTCCGGCGCCGGTGACGGTTTCGACGGCGCGGACGCTGTGCAGACCCATATGACCAACTCGCGCCTCACCGACCCCGAGGTGCTCGAGTGGCGCTATCCGGTCCGCGTCGACTCGTTCGCCGTACGCGCGGGCAGCGGTGGCGCCGGACGGTGGCACGGCGGCTGCGGCGTCGTACGGCGGATCCGCTTCCTGGAACCTATGACGGTGGCGCTGCTGACCAGTCACCGGCGCATCGCGCCGTACGGGATGGCGGGCGGCGCGCCGGGTGCGCTGGGCGAGAACGGGGTGGAGCGGGCGGACGGCAGCGTGGTCCGCCTCGACGGTGTGGACTCCGTCAATGTCGGGCCAGGCGACGTACTGGTCGTGATCACGCCGGGGGGCGGTGGATACGGCATGCCGGTGAGCGACGGCCACGGCACGCCGTAGCCGTGATCAGCGAACCGTCACGAAACGCACCGCGGTCCCGGGCACGGCCTGTGCCGCCGCGGGCAGATCACGCCCGTCGACGACGCCCACCACGGGGTAGCCCCCGGTGGTGGGATGGTCGGCGAGGAAGACGACCGGGCGGCCGTCCGGCGGCACCTGCACCGCGCCGAGCACCATGCCCTCGCTCGGCAGCTCCCTCGTGACCGCACGCTCGAGCGGCGGGCCGTCGGTGCGCAGCCCGATGCGGTTGCTCGCCGACGACACCCGGAAGGCACCGCGGGCGAGGGTGCGCAGCGCGGCGTCCGTGAACCAGTCGTCGCGGGGGCCGAGCCGTACGCGCAGCACCAGCTCGGCCGGGGGAGCGGGCCAGGGCACCTGGACGTCCACCCGGGCCGGCGGACCTGCCGGGGCCCCGAGTGGCAGCACCGCACCGGCCGACAGGGGGGCGGGCCCGAGCCCCGACAGCAGATCGGTGGAGCGGCTGCCCAGTACAGGATCGACGGTGACGCCGCCGGCGAAGGCCACGTAACCGCGCACGCCCCGTACGGCGGAACCCACCTCCAGGACCGCCCAGGCCGGGACACGCAGCGGCGCGCCCCAGGGAGCGGGCCTGCCGTCGATGGTGACCCCGCCGTGCGCCCCGCCGACGGCAACGGTCACGGCACAACGCGGCCGCACGGCACAGCCGTCGAGCGTCGTCTCCAGGACCGCGGCGCCCTCAGGGTTGCCGACCAAGCGGTTGACGAGCCGGGCGGCGGGCATGTCGAGTGCGCCCGAACGCGGCACCCCGAGGTGCGCGTGCCCAGGACGCCCCGCGTCCTGCACCGTGGTCAGCGCCCCGGGCCGTATCACCGCGAGTGCGAGATCGGTCATCGGCCCTCCGGGACGAACCGGACCCGGGTCCCCGGCGACAGCAGCGCCGCGGGCTCCCTCGCCGCGTCCCACAGCACGGCGTCCGTGGTGCCGACCAGCTGCCAGCCGCCGGGAGACGAGCGCGGATAGACACCTGTGTACGGGCCGGCCAGCGCGAGGGAGCCCGCGGGCACGGCGGTACGGGGCGTGGACCTGCGCGGAACGGCGTAGCGCTGCGGCAGCCCGGTCAGATAGCCGAAACCCGGCGCGAACCCGCAGAAGGCGACCCGGTACTCGAGCGACGAGTGGATCCGTACGGCCTCGTCCGCGGTCACCTGCCACAGGGCCGCCACCTCCGCCAGGTCGGGCCCGTCGTAACGGACCGGGATCTCGACGAAATTGTCCGCATGCGCGGCGAGCGGCGGGACCTCCCACGCCGCGATCTCCTGTGCGAAGCGCCGCGGATCGTCGAGCCCGTCCAGGAGGACGGTCCGCGCGGCGGGCACGATCTCGTCGACGCGCGGCAGGACACCGGCGGCGCGCCGGCGCAGCAACTCGGCGTGGAGCGCGCCCGCCTCCTCGCCGTCCCCGGTCTCGACGAGCAGCGCCCGCTCGCCCACCGGCAGGATCCTCCGGGCAGGGCCGCTCATACGAAGGCCGCCACGCGCACGCCCACGCCCTCCAGGTGCTCGCGCACCTTGCGTGCCAGCGCCACCGCGCCCGGGGTGTCCCCGTGCAGGCACAGCGAGCGGGCCCGCACCGCGACCGGGCGTCCGCACCGGGAGCTGACGACCCCGAAGCGGGCCATGCTCACGGACCGTTCGACGACCGCGGCCGGGTCGCTGATCACCGCACCGCTCTCGGCGCGCGGCACGAGCGTGCCCTGCGCGGTGTACGCGCGGTCGGCGAACGCCTCGGTGATCGCCGGAAGTCCGGCCTTCTCCGCCATGACGTGCAGCTGTGAGCCCGGCAGGCCGAGCAAGGGCAGCCGCTCGCCCGACAACAGCACACCGTCGACGACCGCCGCCGCCTGCTCCTCGTCGTGCACGGCGCGGTTGTAGAGCGCGCCGTGGGGCTTGACGTACGAGACACGGGAGCCCGCCGCTCGCGCGAAGACGGCAAGTGCGCCGATCTGGTAGGCGGTCTCGGCGGCCAGTTCGTCGGGCGGGACGTCCATGGAGCGCCGTCCGAATCCCGCCAGATCGCGGTAGGAGACCTGGGCACCGATCCGCACGCCGCGCTCGGCCGCGAGGTCGCAGACGCGGCGCATGGTTGCCGCGTCCCCGGCGTGGAAGCCGCAGGCGACGTTGGCGCTGGTGACGACGGACAGAAGTTGCTCGTCGTCGGTCAGCCGCCAGTTGCCGAAGCCCTCGCCGAGGTCGGCGTTGAGATCGATGGACGCCCAGGTCACCGCAGTACCTCCAAGTTCCTTGCTGATTCCGTCCCTTGCGGAGTCCGGCTCGTGTGGATCGGTCCCGTGCGGAATCCTCCCGTGCGGGCCCGGTCAGAGAAGTTCGCGGTCGCGCGTCTCCGGCAGGCCGAGCAGAGCCAGCACGGCGAGACCGTAGCCGAGTGCGCCGAGGACGAGCGCGCCGCCCACTCCCCAACTGTCGGACAGGAAACCGACGAGGGTGGGCAGGAAGGCGCCCACCGCACGGCCGCTGTTGTACGTGAAGCCCTGCCCGGTGCCGCGCACGGCCGTCGGGTACAGCTCGCTGAGGAAGGAGCCGAACCCGCTGAAGATGGCCGACATGCAGAAGCCGAGCGGGAAGCCGAGGACGAGCAGCAGGCTGTTCGCCCCCGACGGGATGTTGGTGTAGGCGAGGATCCCGATGCCCGACAGGACGGCGAAGAGCGCGATGTTCTTCTTCCGGCCGATTCTGTCCGTGAGATAGCCGCCGGTCAGATACCCGATGAAGGCACCGGATATGAGGAACGTCAGGTACCCGCCGGTGCCGACGACCGTGAGTCCGCGCTCGGTCTTCAGATACGTGGGGACCCAGGTCGCGAGGGTGTAGTAGCCGCCCTGGACGCCGGTGGACAGCAGGGTGGCGAACAGTGTGGTGCGCAGTAGGTCCTTCTTGAAGATCGTGGTGAACGACCCGCGCTCGGTGCTGGTGCGGCGCTGCTCGGCGGCCCCGGGGGCGTCGCTCACATTGCGGCGCACGTACACCACCAGCAGGGCGGGCAGTGCGCCCGTCCAGAACATCACGCGCCACGCGGTGTCGGCGTCGAGGAACTGGAAGACCAGCGTGTAGACGATCACCGCGAGTGCCCATCCGGCCGCCCACGCGCTCTGCACGGCCCCGAGGGTGCGTCCGCGGTGCTTGGCGGTGGCGTACTCGGCGACCAGGATCGCGCCGACCGCCCACTCCCCGCCGAAGCCGAGCCCCTGCAGCGCACGGAAGACCAGCAGCGTCTCGTAGTTGGGTGCGAAGCCGCACAGCACGGTGAAGACGGCGTATGTGATCACCGTGATCATCAGTGCCTTCACCCGGCCGATGCGGTCCGCGAGGATCCCGGCGAGCGCACCGCCGATGGCCGAGACGACCAGGGTGACGGTGGTGAGAAGTCCGGTCTGTCCGTTGTCGAGGCTGAAGTAGGCGGAGATCGCCACCATGCTCAGCGGCAGGGTGAAGTAGTCGTACGAGTCGAGTGCGTAGCCGCCGAACGCGCCGCCGAACGCGCGGCGGCCACGCGGCCCGAGAGCGCGCAGCCACGCGAACGCGCCGGTGTCCTGGGGGAGTTCGTCGTACCTCTGCTGTGCCTGGGTCGTGCTCATCTGCACCTCGCTGAGGGGAGGAGGAGCTTTCCGGAGTGTGCGGTCCCGTCAAGGTAGAGGATTGTTGAACGATCCGACAAGAGTCGTGTCTACACGTTCCTGCTTCTACGATGGAGTTCGCACCGCCGGCGCAGACGTCCGGCGCCGGAGAGAGGGGCGTTGTGGGGACGACGGAGCCCAGGGCCGGGGGGCTGGCCGACGACCGTCCGCTGCTGGGGCGCACCAGCACGGCCGAACGGGTCGCGGACATCTTGCGCACCCGCATCGCCGAGGGCTACTTTCCGCCCGGCGAGCGGCTGTCGGAGGACAGCATCGGCAAGGCCCTCGGCGTCTCGCGCAACACACTGCGAGAGGCGTTCCGGCTGCTCACCCACGAGCGGCTGCTCGTCCACGAACTCAACCGCGGCGTCTTCGTGCGCATGCTCGCCGTCCAGGACGTCGAGGACATCTACCGCACCAGGCAACTCGTCGAATGCGCCGTGGTGGAACGGCTGGGTGAACCGCCGTACGCACTGGACAAAATGGACGCCGCGGTCGCCGGAGGGGAACGCGCCGCACACGGGCGGGACTGGAAGGGCGTCTCCACGGCCAACATCCACTTCCACCGCGAACTCGTCGCCCTCGCCGGCAGTGCACGGACCGACGAGCTGATGCGCAGCGTCCTCGCCGAGCTGCGCCTCGCCTTCCACGTCGTGGACGACCCGCAACAGCTGCACCATCCCTACCTCGTCCGCAACCGGGAGATCCTCGAGACGCTGCGCGCGGGCAGGCGCAGCGAGGCGCGACAGCTCCTGGACACGTACCTGGACGACTCCCGCGCGCAACTGGTCAGCAGGTACGCGACGCTCCTGCCGGACGCCTAGGGCGTGTTTCGAAAGTAGCGTCGTCCGCCCGCAGGGCGGGGCCCGCGGCGTCTGGTGCGTGCAATCGCAAGGCGGAGGATCATCCTCGTACTGGACGTACCTGGATGACTCCGACAACGCAGCGAGTGTGCGTGCCAGGCGTCGCGGGCCAGGCGGGACTTTCGAAACACGCCCTAGGGGGCCGGCACGCGCACCTGCGCGATGGGGGTGCTCTGCGCCGTTTCGACCGTTGTCGGTGCGAGGACCTAATCTGTGCACCGTGACTTCGCCAGCCTCGACGGACCTCGTTCCGCCCCAGCTCAGCGCGGGGCCGCGACCCGCGCAGGGTCCGGCCGCCGACGAAGGGCTCGCGCGGCGGCTCCGTGCGCTCGCGTGCACCGCGCCGCTGCACGATCTCGACGTCCGCAAGGCGAATCTCGCAGGGGAGTACTCGGTCTACGCCATGGCCGAGGTCGCCCTCGCCGCGATCGACCTCGTCACTCTCAACATGGACTTCGACACCGGCGCCGACCACGACCAGATAGTGGGGCGCCTCCTCCCGCGGGTGGCCGCCCAGGCACCACGGCGGCCCGTGGCCGAGCACGAGCGCGTGGCGCGCTGGGTGCTGGAGAACCTGATCAACGTCGGCAGCGTGGACCGCGGCTTTCGTGCCGTCTACGGCACGTTCGGCACCGACGGCGTCTACACCCGCCGCGACTACGACTTCAAGCTCATCGAGGAAGTGCCCGGCCACGGCGGCGCCGTCTATCTGCGCACCACCGACGAAGCGGTCAACGTCCTGGTCGGCGCGCTCGACACCGACGTCACGAGCGCCCAGATCGCGGCCGAGGTCAAGCTGGAGGTCCTCATCAGCCGCGGCCGTCTCGCGGACGCGCAACTTGCCGCCGAACAGGCCCGCTACCGGACCGTGCAGTACTCGGAGGTACTCCGCAGGACGCTCGAGGCCACGAGACGCAACGTCCGGGCCGTGGACTGGCTGAACGAGGTCCCGGACATGATCGCCGAAGCCCTCGACCACGTCGCCGACCGTTACCGCCACGAGAACGCGATCCTCACCAATATCCGCAAGGCCCGTGACGAAGCCGAGGACCCCGAGCACAAGCGCCGCGCCGCCGAGCTCGTCGACATAGTCAAGGACTGCATCCGCCGTCACACCCAGCTCCAGTCCCGCCTCCTGGAGGCCGGCCCACTGTTCCGTGCGGAACAGGACCGCCAGGCCTTCGCCCGGCCCACCGCCCGGACCGGGCTCGACCTGTACGGACAACTGGTGGCCCCGGTGCTGCCGCTGCCCGTCGAGTCGGCGATCCGCGTCACGGACGCCTTCTTCGCACGCGGGACCGGTCTGCGTACGCCGCCCTCCGTCCGCGTCGGTGACCTCGTCGACCTGCTGCTCACCCCGCCGATGGAGCGCGCGCACCTCGGTGCGGAGATGCCGGAGCCCGACCTGATCGCCACCCCCGACGACAGCCGCTTCAGCGAGGAGCAGCTCGCGAGCGCCATGGAGCTCCTGGACCTGGAGCACGACGCGCCGCGCCGCCTCTCCGGCCTGCTGGTGGAGGCACGCCGCCGGGACCCCGAGCTCCCGTATCTGGTGGCGTTGCTGGCCGTCCACGCGGCCAGCCCTCCGGTCGGCACCGCGTACCGCCAGGGCGAGCAGCGCCTGCTGTTCGCCGTCGATGACGGAACGCAGCTGGACGACCCGGAATTCGGCGGCGCGGACCTCATCGTGGGCACGGCGCTGCTGGACGCGGTGGGCATGGCGGCGGCGCGTGCGGAGGGAGCGTGACGTCTCCCTGCGCGGGGGCTGCGCGTCCGGGGTATCTGATGTCTCCCCGCCCGGGGGCTGCGCGCCCGGGGTAGGGGAACGGCCCGGCCCCACTGCACGCGCCGCCACCCCATCCACCCTCGACGACCCACTCACCCCCACCACAACCACCCACCCCCTAGGAGCACCTCCCGTGAGCGACCCCCACGTCGAGCCCTCCGGCGCGTGGAGCGACCCGGTCGCCCCGCAAGGCCCTCCGACCGGACCGATCTCCGCGACCGCCGTCACCGCCCCCGGTGTGACCCCCGCCGACGCCGCCGACGCCGCGCGCCTCGTCTCCTTCGGGCTCCAGCCCAAGCTGCTGCCGGCCCGCGACGCGGAGTACGCCGAACTGCTGCGCCGATACCGCGAGGACATGGCCTTCGCGCGTCTTGCCGACGCCGTCGCGACCGGCCTCGGCCTCGTTGTGCTGGAGGTGTCCCCCCGGGCCGGCATGGCCGTCACCGCCGGTGAGGACTCCGTCTTCGCGGTCCGGATGGGTGACTACGCCCGCCGGGCCTCCGCCGACTCCGCCGACCGCTTCCTGCACGGCCTGGCCCACCTCGCCGTCGCCGCCATGGCCTTCCCGCGACCGGAGGACCTCGCCGACGACGGATACATCGGCCGGCTCACCGTCAACGGCGTCGACGCCTTCGTCCGCCAGGCATGCCGGCGCCTCGAAGAGCGTGCCGACGAGCAGGGCGAGAACACAGACCCGGCCAGCGAAGCCCCGGGACTTGAGGCCGCCTGGCGGGTCTACGCCCGCCGCAGCGCCACCGGCGCCACCAAGGACGCCCGCCGCCTGGCGGGCTCGACCACCGGCATCGTCGGCAAGGCCGTCGCCTTCCTCACCGACTCCGGCTTCCTGCAGCGGACCGGTGACGATGCCGGAGGCGCGTACCGCACCACGGCCCGCTATCAGCTGCAGGTCCGCGACATGGCGGGCAGCGCCGCGATGGCCGAGCTGCTGGAGCTGGGCGTCGTCCCCGTCAGCGACGGTTCCGCCACGCTCGTGGCGCCTCCCGACGGTGACGACCTCGACGTGCCGGCCGACGCCGGACTGCCCTTCCACGGGTAGCGCGGGCCCGTTTCCGCGCAACTCCGGCCCGCCGCCGCATACCCGTCCCCGCCCGACTTCTGCCCGCCACCGCGTAACCGTTCAGACGAACGTATCGACGAAACCGAGAGTCCGCCGCCATGTACGAGTTGTCCCGGGTCCGCCTCTACTCCATCGGTCCTGCCGGTGCGCGCTACGCCGACACCGTGCTCGACCTGCGCGGAGTCGGCGAGCCCGTGCCCAACCCCGCCCCCACGCAGGCGGAGTTCTTCGAGGAGGAGCCGGTCGGTCCGCCGCGCCGCCCGGCGCCCGCGGGCGTGCTCTTCCTCGAGAACGGCGGCGGCAAGTCGGTCCTGCTGAAACTGATCTTCTCCGTGATGCTGCCCGGCCACCGCAACACGCTCGGCGGAGCCAGCTCGGGCGTGCTGCGCAAGTTCCTGCTCGCCGACGACTGCGGCCACGTGGCGCTCGAGTGGCAGCACACCCTGACCGGCGAGCTGGTCGTCGTCGGCAAGGTCAGCGAGTGGCGGGGACGCCAGGTGTCCAACGACCCGCGGAAGTTCGCGGAGGCCTGGTACTCCTTCCGTCCCGGCCCCGGACTCGGCCTCGACTCCCTGCCGGTCGCCGAGTCCACCGCCGTCCGTCCCCCCGTCGACGGCGCGTCGGGCGCCCAGGGCCGCCGGCGCACGATGAAGGGCTTCCGTGACGCCGTCACCGAGGCCGGCAAGGCGTATCCCCATCTCGACGTGTACTGGGAGGAGATCCACGACCGCTGGAACGAGCACCTCGGCGACCTCGGCCTCGACCCCGAACTCTTCCGCTACCAGCGGGAGATGAACGCCGACGAGGGCGAGGCGGCCGGCCTCTTCGCCGTCAAGAAGGACTCCGACTTCACCGACCTTCTGCTGCGCGCCGTCACCGACACCCGCGACACGGACGGCCTCGCCGACCTGGTCAGCGGATTCGGCAACAAGCTGGGCCGCCGCGCGGAGCTCACCGCGGAACGGGACTTCACCGCGGGCTCCGTCGACCTGCTCGGCCGCATCGTCGAAGCCGCCGAGACCCGCACCAGGGCGCGTGACGTCCACGCCGCCGCCGAGCGCCGCACCCGCACCCTGGCCCGTCGCCTCTCCGCCCGCGCCGCGAAGGAGAGGACCCGTACGGCGGACCTCGCCCAGCAGGTCACCGCTGCCGCGCACACGGTGACCGGTGCCGAGCAGGCACGCAACCGCAGCTCGCTGGTCGCCGCCGAACTGGCTTTCCGCCACGCGTCCCTGGCCCTGGCGGCCGCGGAGAAGGGCGCCGCCGCGCAGCGCCGGGAGCTCATCGACGCGCGCACGCTGCACTCGGCGTGGCAGGCGGCGGAGGCGGTCCTGCGGCACCGGGCGGCCGCCGACCGTTCCGCTCGCGTCGCCACGGCGATCCGGGAGGCGGAGCGGGACGCCGCCCCCGCGCTCGCCGCGCGGGCCAAGGCCGCCGGCGACCTCGTCCGCGCCCTGCACGCGGCGGCGGAGAACGGCGAACGCGTCGCCAACGAGGAGGAGGAGCGTTCCCGCGCCCTGCAGGAGGCCGGCGAGGCCGCGCACCGGGACGCCACCGCGGCCGCGACGGAGGCCCAGCGCGCCCGCAGCGAGATCGGCCACCTTCGTCAGCGGCTGACCGAGGTCGAGCAGGAGACAGCGGAGGCGGTACGGGCCGGATGGCTCGACGACACCGCCCCCGACGCCGACCCGGCCCGTGCCGCGCTGGCGGCGAGCGACGCCGAGAAGACGACCGTCGCCGCATGGGACGAGGCCCGCGAGGCCGCCCGCTCCTCTGCTGAGCGCGCAAGGGAGGCGGCGGCCGCGGAGAGCCGCGCGGAGCTCACCGCCGCCCGGGCGGCGGACGCCCGACAGGCAGCGGAGAACGCCTACGAGGCCGAGCGCCGCGCCGCCGAGTCCATCGCGCAGGACGAACGTCTGACGGACCTGCTGAGCCTGGCACCCACCACCACGCAGTCCCTGGTTCCGCAACCGCGCACCGCCGACCCGCTCGGCACCGGCGGGGCCGTTCCCGCAACCCACGGCGACGCCACCGCCGCCTTGCACGGACAGCTCGCCGCCGAGGGTGCTGCCCGCCGGGGCCCGGACGGCCGCCTCGCCCCGCCCCGCCGGCCCGGTGAAGGGCCCCTCACCGTCGCGGAGCTCGACGGATTCGCCGACGAACTGCGCGAACTGCTCGAGCAGTCCGTCGCCTCCGCGGAACGACAGCTCTTCGACCTGCGCACCGCCGCCGCCGACGACGCCCGCATTCTCGGCGCCCTCGGCGACGGAGGGCTGCTGCCGCCGGGCCCCGACGTCCTCGCCACCGTGGAACACCTGGGCGAGCACGGCATCCCCGCCCTGCCCGGCTGGCGCTATCTCGCACAGTCCGTCGACCCCGCAGACCACGCCGCCGTCCTGGCCGCACGGCCCGAGCTCGTCGATGGTGTGGTGATCACGGACCCGGCCTCGCACGCCCGCGCACGTGACGTCCTCGCCGGCGCGGCCCTGCTGCCCCGGTCCGCCGTGGCCGTCGGTACCGCCGCCGCGCTGCTCGCCCCCGTCCCGGAGCCGGGGACCGGCGACGACGGGGACGTGTTCCTCGTGCCGCCGAACCCGGCGATGCACGACGAACACGCCGCCGACGAGGAGCGCCAGGCGCTGCGCGCCAGGGCGAGCGCACGGGACGAGGACATCCGGGCGCTCGCAGCCCGCCTCACGGCCGACCGGGCCATCGCGGCGCGCCTCGGCGCGTGGCGCGCGGACTGCCCGCCCGGCATGCTCGCCGAGCTGGGCGAAGGCGCCCGTACGGCCCGCGCGGCCGCGGAAGAAGCGCAGGAAACGCTCGCAGAGGCCCGCACCGCCCGCGCCGAAGCCGAGGAGGCGGCGTCCGACGCCGCCCGAGTGCGCGACGAGCGGCAGGACGCCGCCCAACGCGCTCGACGGGCCGCGGACGCGCTCGCAGGTCTCGCGTTCCGACTGCGTGAACGGGCAGGATGGCAGGTGAAGCTCCGTGAACTCGCCGACGAGGCCGCCGAGTCCGAGGCCCGCGCCGCGACCTGCCTGGAGCGCGCGAAGGCCGCCGACGAGGACCGTCGCGCCGCGCAGCGCGCGGCGGACGACGCCCGCCGCACCGCCCGTGCGCTGCTGGCCGAGCGCGCCGAGATCGCCGGAGCGCCCGAGAACCTGCCGGAAGAGGACGGGACGACGCCCCGCCCCGCGCTGCCCACCCTGCGCGAGGCGTACCGCGCGGCCTCCCAGCTCTACGAGAAGGTCGGCGTCGGCGCGGATCTTCGCGCCGAGCAGGCCCGCGCCGAGAGCGACGAGAGCGCCGCCCTCGCGGAGCTCGACCGGCTCACGAACAAGGTCCGCACCCGCGCGGCCCAGCTCCTGGAGGGAACCGACGGCGCCGACGGCCCCTCCCGCCAGGCCGCCGCCGCCCGGGCCGAATCCCTGGTGCAGATGCTGGAGTCGCGTGCCTCGGAGGCGAGCGAGAAGCTCGGCCGGCTGCGCGGCGAGGCCGAGCGCCTCGCCCCCGCCGAAGGCGAGGCCCACACCGACCTGCCCGACGACCTCGTCCCTGCGGACGCGGAGCACGCCCAGGCCCTGCTGCGTACGGCCGCCGGCGAACTGGCCGCCTGCACCGACGCCTTGGAGACGGCACGCGCCGCGCACGCCGGTCTGCTCCATGCCCACCGGGCCGCGGAGGACGCTGTCGGCGGCTTCGAGGAGACGGCCGCGCTCCTGCGCGACCTGCTGCGCGACCAGCACCACGAGGACGAGACGCCGGACACGCCGGAGCCGTACCCGGGCACCCTGGAGGAGGCCCGCCACTTCGCGGCGGAGACACGCCGCTCGTTGCGCGGCTGCGCGACCGACCTGTCCGCGGCCGAGTCGGCCGTACGCGAGGCGAGCGACGTGCTCGTCCGGCACGCCAACTCCACCCGCTACGAGCAGGTCCGCACCCCAGCCCGCCAGCAGATCCGCGAACTGCCCGCCGCCGCGCTGCCCGAGCACGCGGCGAAGTGGGCGGAGGCGTTCGCGCCCCGGCTGCGCGTGCTCACCGACGAGCTGGAACAGCTCGAGCGTAACCGCGACACCATCGTCGACCGGCTGCGGGGCCTCGTGGAGTCGGCGCTGGCCACGCTCCGCTCCGCCCAGCGGCTCTCCCGGTTGCCCGAAGGGCTCGGCGAGTGGTCGGGGCAGGAGTTCCTGCGGATCAGGTTCGAGGAGCCGGACCAGGCGACGCTCGCGGAGCGGCTCGGCGAGGTCGTCGATGAGGCGACCCGCGCCGCGGTGAGGAAGAACTCGTCTGCCGCGTACGGCGAGGGCCGGCGCGACGGCATGTCGCTTCTGCTGAGGGGGGTTCAGGCGGCGCTGCAGCCCAAGGGCGTGGCCGTGGAGATCCTGAAGCCCGACGCGGTGCTGCGTGCCGAGCGTGTGCCGGTCGGTCAGATGGGGGACGTCTTCTCCGGCGGCCAGCTGCTCACCGCCGCCATCGCCCTGTACTGCACGATGGCCGCGCTGCGCAGCAACGACCGTGGCAGGGACAAGCACCGGCACGCCGGCACCCTGTTCCTCGACAACCCCATCGGCCGCGCCAACGCCACCTATCTGCTGGAGCTCCAGCGGGCGGTCTCCGACGCGCTCGGCGTGCAGCTGCTCTACACCACCGGCCTGTTCGACACGACGGCGCTGGCGGAGTTCCCCCTGGTGATCCGGCTGCGCAACGATGCGGACCTGCGGGCAGGTCTGAAGTACATCAGCGTCGAGGAGCATCTGCGTCCGGGCCTGCCGCAGGTGGATCCGGCGGGGGAGACCGTGCACGGAGAGATCACCGCGACCCGTATGTTCAAGCGCGCCCCGCTGCCCGCGCAGCAGCCGACCGGGGAGCCCGCCGAGGCCCGGCCGGCACAGCCGGCGGCGGGCCCGCAGGAGTAGCGCCGCCCGCGCCCCTGCCCACGCCGACCCGTCGGCGTGGGCCAACGGACGAGCCCGGCCCTATGGCAGGGCACGCGAGCCAGGCAAGATCCAAACGAAAGGCCCCGGGCCCGTAAGGCAGGCCCTACGCCTGGGAGAGGCTCCCCGTGCCGCGCCGCCGTATGTGCGTGGTCTCGCGCCCCGCGGCGCGGGCCGTCCGGCGGGCGCGGCGGCGCTCGCGGCGCAGTTGGCGCGCGGTGCTGCTCGGTGCGGACACCACGCCGTTCCGCTGGTTCCACACCTGGCGGGTCACCCACACGTCGAGTACCGCCCAGGTGGCGGCCACCGTGCTGACGATGCTGCTGAGCACCAGCGGGAAGGCCAGCCAGGCCCCTGTGAGCGTGAAGAGGAACGCCGCCATCGACTGGATCATCGTCAGCGACGCGATGATCACCGCGCGGACCGCCGCCGTACGGACAGGGTCGGCCATGCGCCGTCTGGCCACCGGCTCCTCGACCCAGAGCTGCCGCGGCACATGGGCGTCGTCCGCCGTCGGCGTCGCCTCTCGACGCTCGTCCGTGTCCATGCTTCCTGTCACTCCCCACCTCTGTCCGACATAGCGGTGGCCGCCCGGATTCGGTCGCCTTACTCCGGCTGCCCGCACAGCAGCCGCACAACCGCCGCAGAACCCGCCGCCCGAACCCCCGCCGACAACGGCCGAATTCCATGCGCGTGGCGACTGCGAACCTTCAACGCCCCTGTACAGAACGACGAATGAGCAGGCCGGATGATTCCCCGGGAGTGAAGAATTCCAGCCATCTGCCCTGGTCCGAAAAGTGGCGTGCCGCCGCTGTCGCCCGGCAGGCACAGAATGCCAACTCCCCGAATACCAGGACATCCCATGATCGAACGGTATTACGGAGGCCGAAAAGCGTCCGGACGTCTCTTCGAGTTGGTCGTGTGACAGTAGTAGGCTCACGCCGTTTGCTGTCGGAACACCACCCGCACCGTGCGGGGTCGATCAGGGGGAGGCCATGCGCTTTCGCGGGAAGTCCATCCGCCGGAAGATCGTGGCGCTGCTGCTCGTCCCCCTCGTGTCCCTGACGGCCCTGTGGGGCTTCGCGACCGTACTGACCGGTCGGGAGGCGAACCAGCTGCTCGACGCGAGCTCCGTCGCGGAGCAGGTCGGCAAACCCGTCCTCGACACGATCGACGTCGTCCAGAGGGAACGCAGGCAGACGCTGATCTACCTCGCCGACCGACGGGCCGCCGACGCACAACCGGCCCTGCGTACACGCCGCGCGGCCACCGACAACGCCCTCGCCGCGATCCGGGAGCAAGCGCGGCAGCCCTCGAACCACGACGACATGACCTCCGAGTCGGCGCAGCAACTGACGGCACTCCTCGACGCCTTCGATGGCATCGCAGCCCTGCGCCGGTCCGTGGACACCAACACCGTCACCCGCGCGGACGCCCTCGAGTTCTACAACCGGCTCGTCGACCCCGCGCACAGCTTCCTGCTGACCCTGCACGCCTTCGACGACGTCGAGATGGAACGCCAGGGACGCGCTCTGGTCGGGCTCTCCCGCGCCCGCGAGATGCTCTCCCGCGAGGACGCCCTCATCGCCTCCTCGCTGACCGCCCGGAAGATTACGGCCCCGCAGATCCGCGAACTCGCCGACCACGTCGCGCACCGGAAGGTCTACTACGCGTCGAACCTCGAGATGCTGCCGTCCCGGGAACGGGACACGTTCGAGCAGTACTGGAGCAGCCCGGAGACCGCGCCCCTGCGCGACACCGAGGAACGCATCATCGCCACCGGCCCGGCCGACAAGCTGCCGGCGTCGGACGCCGAACGCTGGCAGCAGGCCGCAACCCCGGTCCTCGCCCAGCTCGACCGCGAGGCCGCCGACGCCGGCGACCGCTATCAGGACCGGGTCGAGCCCGGCGCGTACCGGGTCCTTCTCCTGGCCGGAGTGGCAGGCGTCCTCGGGTTCCTGGCGCTGCTCGTCTCCGTGATCGTCTCCGTACGGATCGGCCGCGACCTGGTCCGCGACCTGTCCCGGCTGCGTAGAGAGGCCCACGAGGTCTCCGGCGTGCGGCTGCCCAGCGTGATGCGGCGCCTCGCCGCCGGCGAACACGTCGACGTCGAGACGGAGGCACCGCGCCTCGAGTACGAAAAGGATGAGATCGGCCAGGCCGGTCAGGCGCTGAACACGCTTCAGCGGGCGGCCGTCGAGGCCGCCGTCCGCCAGGCCGACATGCGGCGCGGGGTCTCCGAGGTGTTCGTGAACCTCGCCCGCCGCAACCAGGTCCTGCTGCACCGCCAACTCTCCCTCCTCGACCAGATGGAGCGGCGCACCGAGGACACGGAGGAACTGGCCGACCTGTTCCGTCTCGACCACCTCACGACCCGCATGCGCCGCCACGCGGAGGGCCTGGTGATCCTCTCCGGGGCCGCACCGTCGAGGCAGTGGCGCAAGCCCATCCAGCTGATGGACGTCGTCCGGGCCGCGGTGGCCGAGGTCGAGGACTACGAGCGCATCGAGGTGCGCAGACTGCCGCGGATCGGCGTCGGCGGGCCCGCGGTCGCCGACCTCACCCATCTCATAGCCGAACTCCTCGAGAACGCGACGGTGTTCTCTCCTCCGCACACCGGTGTGCAGGTCCTGGGCGAACGGGTGGCCAACGGCTTCACCCTCGAGATCCACGACCGCGGTCTCGGCATGGCGGCCGACGCGCTCCTCGACGCAAACCTGCGGCTCGCGGAGACCCCTGAGTTCGAACTCTCCGACACCGACCGGCTCGGCCTCTTCGTCGTCAGCCGTCTCGCCCAGCGCCAGAACGTCCGGGTATCGCTCCAGCAGTCCCCGTACGGCGGCACGACCGCCGTGGTCTTCATACCGGCGGCCCTGCTCACCGAGGCGCCGGAGACGCAGGGCACAGGGTTCCGTCTCGACCGCAAGAGCGACAGCGCGGCCGGACGGCGCGGCGACAGCAAGCAGGCTGCCCTGTCCCAGGTGCCGACCGGCCTGGCCGGCTCCGCCCTCCTCGACGGCCCAGTCGAACTGGAGGCACCGATCGGCGCGTTGGGCCTCGACGAGCGGGACCGTTCGCTGCTGGGCGACGACCGGCCCCCGTCCACGGACCCCGGCCGCCCAGCCGACCGGGAGGACGCCGAGAGCGAGCGGGGCGGCATCTTCCGCCCCCGCCGGCGTCACGGCGACGGGTCCGGCGAGCAGCACCAGCAGGCGCTGGCGCAGCCCCGCGAGCACCGCGCCGGGCCCGTGCCCCTGCCGCGGCGCAAGGCCCCGACGCTCGTCGCCGACCATGGCCGACGGGTCGACGAGCGTGGTGCGGCGGGACGTAATCACCCGGCCGAGGAGCCCGGACGGGCTGTGGAACCGACGCCGTTCGCCCGGCCGCCGCTCACGGCGGCGCCCACCCCGTTCCCGGAGGACCGCCGCGACCGCGCGAAGCCGAGGCCGCTGTCCGGCCCCGCGCCCGTGCAGCCCGCGCGGGAATCGGCACCGCTTCCCGACACCCGGCCGTCGCAGCCCGCAGGGCCGTCGCGCGATGCGCCCGGGCCGGACGGCGCGCCACCGCCGCTCGACGGCCTGCCACGCCGGGTCCGGCAGGCCAGCCTCGCGCCCCAGCTCAGGGCGTCGGCCGAACGCGACGGCGAGCAGACGGCCGTCCCTGCGGAACGCGGTGAGGCGGAGCGGGATGCGGAGGAAGTCCGCAGCCGTATGGCGTCCATGCAGCGCGGCTGGCAGCGCGGCCGCCGCCGCAACGCGGAGGACGCCGCAGCCGAACAAGGAAGTGACCTCGCCACCGGCGACGGCCGGTCGGCACCAGGATCGACATTCGACGGATCGACATCTGAGGGGGACGGTCGATGACCGCACCGCACGCCGCAGTAACCGACGCCAACGGCGGCCGGCTCGAGGCCCAGCGCTCGGGCGGGCTCAACTGGCTTCTCGACGAGCTGGTCGACCGCGTTGCCAGTATCCGCAAGGCCTTGGTGCTCTCCAGTGACGGACTCGCCACCGGCACATCCCGCGAACTGACCCGCGAGGACAGCGAGCATCTCGCGGCCGTCGCCTCCGGCTTCCACAGCCTGGCCAAGGGCGTCGGCCGCCACTTCGACGCCGGGCAGGTCCGCCAGACCGTCGTGGAGCTCGACGAGGCCTTCCTCTTCGTCACCGCCGCCGGCGACGGCAGCTGCCTGGCGGTGCTGGCCGAGGCCGACTCGGACGTGGGCCAGGTCGCCTACGAGATGACGCTGATGGTCAAGCGGGTCGGAGCCCACCTCGTCACCGCGCCACGGACCGGTCCGGCCGCCGGAGGGTGAGGGCGGCCATGAGTGACTCACTCCAGCATGGTCACAAGTCGCACCACTGGATAGACGCCGACGCGGGCCCGGTGGTGCGCCCGTACGCGATGACCCGCGGCCGCACCAGCCACGCGGGCCGCCACCGGCTCGACCTGATCGCCCTGGTCGTGCCGGAGGCCGCGGCCGACGACCCGGTCCGTGACCAGACGCTCTCGCCGGAGCACGTCGAGATCGTCGAACGCTGCGAGAATATCCCGCAGTCGATCGCCGAACTCGCCGCCGGCCTGGACCTGCCCGTCGGTGTGGTCCGCGTGCTCGTCGGCGATCTCGTCGACGACGCGCTCGTACACGTAACCCGTCCCGTTCCGCCGGCCGAGCTGCCGGACGTGAGTATTCTCCGCGAGGTGATCAATGGTCTTCGGGCGCTCTAGCCGCCGTAAGGCGCCGATCGAGCCGGTGACTCTGAAGATCCTGGTGGCAGGCGGCTTCGGCGTCGGCAAGACCACCTTGGTGGGCGCGGTCAGCGAGATCAAACCGCTGCGCACGGAGGAGACGCTCACCGAGGCCGGCAGGCCGGTGGACGACCTCGCCGGCGTCGAGACCAAGACGACCACCACGGTCGCCATGGACTTCGGACGCATCACCCTGCGCGAGGACCTGGTCCTTTACCTGTTCGGCACCCCGGGCCAGGACCGATTCTGGTTCCTGTGGGACGAGCTGGCGCAGGGCGCGCTCGGCGCCGTCGTCCTCGCCGACACACGCCGCCTCGAGGACTGCTTCGCGGGCGTCGACTACTTCGAACGCCGGGGCATCCCCTTCGCGGTCGCGGTCAACTGCTTCGAGGGGGCGGACCCTTTCCCCGCGGAGACCGTACGCGCCGCGCTCGACCTCGACCCCGAGGTGCCGCTGCTGATGGGCGACGCCCGCGAGCGGGAGTCCGTCAAGGACATCCTCGTCGCGGTCGTCGAGCACGCCCTGGCCCGCGCCGACCAGGTGCGCGAGCACGCCACGACCTGAGCTCATGACATGACACGGCCCGTACCCCCACCGACAGGGGTACGGGCCGTGGGCTCTGTGGGCCGGACGGCCCCGAACGGCCCCCGGCGGCTCAGCCCTGGCCGGCTTCCTCCTCCCAGCCGAAGCTCTTCTCCACCGCCTTGCGCCAGTTGTGGTACTCGCGCTCCCGGGCTTCCGCCTCCATCCGCGGCGACCACTCCACATCGCGCTGCCAGTGGGTCTTGAGCTCGTCCAGGCCGGACCAGACACCCGTGGCCAGCCCCGCCGCGTACGCCGCGCCGAGGCAGGTCGTCTCCGACACCTTCGGCCGGATCACCGGCACGGCCAGCACATCCGCCTGATGCTGCATCAGAAGACTGTTGGCCGTCATGCCGCCGTCGACCTTGAGCGTGGTGATCTGCACCCCGGAGTCCTGGTACATGGCGTCGACCACCTCACGCGTCTGCCAGCTGGTCGCCTCCAGGACCGCCCGCGCGAGGTGCCCCTTCGTCACGTACCTGGTGAGGCCGGTGACGACACCGCGGGCGTCGGAGCGCCAATAGGGGGCGTAGAGGCCGGAGAAGGCGGGCACGATGTACGCGCCGCCGTTGTCCTCCACGCTCGCGGCCAGCGTCTCGATCTCGGCGGCCGAGCTGATGATGCCGAGCTGATCACGGAACCACTGCACGAGGGCGCCGGTGATGGCGATGGACCCCTCCAGGCAGTAGACGGGTGACTCGTCGCCGATCTTGTAACCGAGCGTCGTGATCAGGCCGCTCTTCGAGGGGACGGGCCGGTTGCCGGTGTTGAGCAGCAGGAAGCTGCCGGTCCCGTAGGTGTTCTTGGCCGTGCCGATGTCGTAGCAGGCCTGGCCGAAGATCGCGGCCTGCTGGTCGCCGAGCGCGGAGGCCACCGGCACCCCGGCCAGTTGGCCGACGGCCGTCCCGTAGACCTCCGAGGAGGGCCGGATCTCGGGCAGCATCACCTTCGGCAGGTTCATCGCGGCAAGGATCTCCGCGTCCCACTCCAGGGTCCGGAGGTCCATCAGCATGGTCCGCGACGCGTTGGTCACGTCGGTGACGTGCACACCGCCGTCCGTGCCGCCGGTGAGGTTCCAGATCAGCCAGGAGTCGATGGTGCCGAACGCGATCTCGCCCCGCTCCGCCCGCGCGCGCAGCCCGGGCACGTCGTCCAGCAGCCAGGCGGCCTTCGGTCCCGAGAAGTAGCTGGCCAGCGGCAGACCTGTGGTGTCGCGGAAGCGGTCCTGCCCGTCCGAGCCGCCCAGCTTGTGGCAGAGAGCCGCCGTACGGGTGTCCTGCCAGACGATCGCGTTGTGCACGGGCTTTCCGGTGGCCCGGTCCCACAGCACCGTCGTCTCGCGCTGGTTGGTGATCCCGAGGGCGCTGAGCTGGTCGGCGCGCAGACCGGCCTTGGCGACGGCCCCGGCGACGACCGCCTGCACCTTCGACCAGATCTCGGTCGCGTCGTGCTCGACCCACCCGGGCCTGGGGAAGATCTGGCGGTGTTCGCGCTGGTCGACGGCGACGACGGCGCCGTCCTGGTTGAAGATGATGCAGCGGCTGGATGTGGTGCCCTGATCGATTGCGGCGACGAACCTGTCCGTCATGACGTCCCCTTCTCGAATCGGCCGGCCTGATCCAAACGAGAGGCCTCAGAAGGCCGCATTGAAGATGAGTCCGGCCAGCAGCGCTCCGACGAGGGGCCCGGAAACCGGCACCCAGGCGTAACCCCAGTCGGACGTCCCCTTGTTGGGGATCGGCAGCACGGCGTGCACGATCCGCGGACCGAGGTCGCGGGCCGGGTTGATGGCGTAACCGGTCGGCCCCCCGAGCGAGAGACCGATGCCGACGACCAGCAGCGAGACCAGCAGGATGGAGATGCCGGAGCCGTAGATTCCGGCGTCCTCGCCGGGAACTGGGCCGATGCCGATGCCGTCGTTCTTCCCGAACGCGAGAATCGGCAGTACCAGCCCCATCGTCGCGATGATCTCCGTGAGGGCGTTCGCCCACGGCTTGCGGATCTCCGGACCGGTGGCGAAGATCCCCAGCGTGGGCTGGGCGTTCTTGGCGTCGCCGTTCGCCTGGAACTGCGCGAAGTAGACGAGGTATGCCAGTACGGCGCCGACGATCGCGCCGATCATCTGCGACACGATGTAGAGCGGTACCTTGCTCCACTCCCCGGTGTCGACGGCGACCCCCACGGTGACCGCCGGGTTGAGATGCCCGCCGGACAGCGGTGCGGCGGTGTACGCGCCGGCCAGCACACCGAAGCCCCAGCCGAACGCGACGACGACCCAGCCCGCGGACTTCGCCTTGGAGTGATGCAGGGTGACGGCGGCGCAGACGCCGGCACCGAAGAGGATGAGAATCGCGGTGCCGATGACCTCACCGAGGAATATGTCTGCGTTGCTCATGGCGGCTCCTTGGCCCTCACCCGGGACATGGGCCCCGGCCCTCCGTGCAGGGTTCGTGCTCCATGTGCATGCCATAGCTATCCATGGCTGCGGAGCCGGAGGCAGGGCAAGTCCCTGCCACGCCCGGCGTCCGTGTTGAGCGTGGTGAGCGTGCGCGCCGACGTACGGCACTGCCGACGAACAGGCAGTTTTCACCGGCTGTGAGGGGGCGTCAAGGTCGCCTTCAGCATGCGCTGTCCAGGAGACAGGCAGCGCCCGGAACGAGCGGTCAGCGGTTCTCCGCCAGCCACTTGGCGGCGATCTCGGCCAGTTCGGCGTCCCTGCCGGCCAGCATCATCCCGATCATCTGGACGTCACCGCGCAACGACCACGCCGGATGCCCGAACGTCGCCGGGTTGTTCCCCTCGATGAAGAAGTGGGCAGGCCAAGCCGTCCCGTACCCGATCAGCGGCAGTGCGGCCGCGTAACGCTTCCGCCCGCGCGCCAGCCCGTACGCCGTGACCGCGAGCCCGGTCAGCGTGCCCGTCAGATGCACCCACCGGGTCGCCGCCCGCGAGTGCATTGCGACGTAGTAGGGCCAGAAATCCTCGTACGACTGGAAAGTCTGCTGCTGCGTCATGCCCGGCACGGTAGCCGCCGCCCGGCCCCGCGTCAGCCCGCCCGGTGACCTGCGACCGAACGCACCGCGACGGGGAAGTCGAAGTACGTGTCGGGGAACGGCTCCGGCTTGTACGTGAAGTGCCACCACTCCTCCGGCAGGTTCACGAAGCCGACCGCGGCGAGGGTGCTCCTCAGCAGGTCGCGGTCGGCGCGCTGCTTGCCGGTGATTCGTGGATCGTCGGTGTGCGAGAGCGTGTCGAAGCAGTCGTACCCGGTCCCCATGTCGAGCGAGTTGTCCGGGAACCGCTCGGCCTGCGGCGCGTAACAGGGCACGAGCGTCTCACCCGGCACGTACGGCCGTGCCGACAGGGCGGGCAGCTTCACGATCGTCAGGTCCACCGTGCTGCCGCGGCTGTGCCCGGACTTCTCCGCGATGTAGCCGTCCGTGAACAGGCGCGACTTGTCGACTTGGGGATAGAACTCCTTCTTCATCGCCTCGTCCTCGAGATCCTTCGCCCACCGCACGAAGTGGTCGACGGCACGCTGCGGCCGGTAGCAGTCGTACACCTTCAGCGAGTACCCCTGCCGCAGCAGTGCCGACTGCGCACGGCGCAGGGCCTGCGCCGCGGGCCGCGTGACGATGCAAACCGGCTGCCGGTAGCCGTCGACCGGCTCGCCCACGAAGTTGTGCGCCGTTGTGTAACGCATCTCCTGGATGATCGTCGGCGCCACGGCGCGCAGCGCCACGAACTCCCGTGGCGCCTTCGGTTCCGGAACTGCCTGGGCGGCGACGGGAGCCGTTGTGGTGACGGAGAGCAGAGCGGCGGTTGTGGCGGTCAGGGCACGCAAGGCGGAACCAAGTCGAGTCATGCGCCGACCGTTTACCAGTTGCCGGCCCGCCGGGAAAGAGTGATCGGATACAGTCCGCGCGTGTCCCAGGACTCCCACTGCGGCCACTGCGGGGCGCCGTACGGCTCCATCGCAGGCTGGCCCCGCACCTGTCCCGCCTGCGGCGAGATCGCCTACCGCAATCCGCTGCCGGTCGCCGTCGCTCTGCTGCCCGTCCACGACGAGCGCGGCACCGGCCTCGTCGTCATCACCCGCACCATCGAGCCCGCCCTCGGCGGAACCGCTCTGCCCGGCGGATTCATCGATCACGGCGAGGACTGGCGGCACGCGGTGGTGCGTGAGCTGCGGGAGGAGACCGGTATCGAGGCTCCGCAGCGCGACGTGCGGCTCGCCGACGCCCTCAGCTCTCCGGCCGGTCATCTGCTCGTCTTCGGGCTGCTCCCGAAGCGTCCGGCGGCCGAACTGCCACCGTCCACGCCGACCGACGAGACCGACGGCTGGCGGCTGCTGCGCGGTCCCGCGGACCTGGCTTTCCCTCTCCACACGATCGCGGCGCGGAACTGGTTCGCCGGCGTCTACACCGGTGAAGGCGCGCCCGGCTGAAGGCGCGCTTGTCTGGGGGCGGGGCTGTCCGAGGGCGGGCGCCCGTCGGCCACTCCCCAGCGGGGTCCCCGTCACTCCACTCCCCGCACCCGTACCGGCTCCTCGACCGCGACCGGCCCGCCGTCCGTGATCCGCTCCACCACGACCCGCCCGTTCATCAGGCGGGTCGTCCAGCGCTCGACCTCCGGCTCGGCCCATCCGTCCCCGGTGTCCCGGACCACCAGTCCGCCACCCGTACGACCCACGGCCGGCGCCCAGACCTCCAGCCCGGCCCTGCCCTGTCCGCCCCCCTCCCCGCCCGCCGTGTCGAGCACCGGCAGTACCGCACCCGCACGTGCGAGCACCGGGATCCGGGACAGCGGGGCGTCCACCAGCACCTGGCCGGGGCCGTCGTAGGCCGTGCCGGTGGCCGTGTCGTACCACCGGCCGCGCGGCAGCCGCACCGCACGCCGGTCCGTACCCTGCTCCAGGACCGGGGCCACGAGCAGCGAGTCGCCCAGCAGGAAGGCGTCCTCGCAGTCCCGCAGCGCCCGGTCCTCCGGGTATCCCCACCACAGCGGACGCACATAAGGCGCCCCGGTCAGCCGGGCCAGCTGAGCCAGTGTCACGAAGTACGGGCCGAGCCGCGCCCGCTCCTCCAGGGCGGCCCTTGCGTACGCCGCCACGTCGGGACCGTACGCCCGCGACGGAGCGGCCTCCTCCGTACGCAGCAGCGGCAGGTACGCCGCCAGTTGGAGCCGCCGCACATACAGCTCCGACGACGGCCCGCCGTCAACGCCCACGTCCGTTCCCGCGTACGGGACGCCGCACAGCCCGAGCCCCAGCACCATCGACAGCGTTGCCCGCAGCCCCGGCCAGCCCGCCGAGACCTCCCCGGACCAGGCGCCGCCGTACCGCTGCATCCCCGCCCAGCCGGAGCGGGACACCAGGAACGGCCGCTCGTCGGGACGCAGCCGGCGCAGCGCCTCGTACGCGGCCCGGGCCATCTGCAGGCCGTACACGTTGTGCGCCTCCCGATGGTCGCCGGGGCGCCCGTCCAGGGCGTGCCGGGACGATCGGGGGAGCGTCGAACCGGCGAAGGCCGCGTCGGCCACCGGCTCGTCCCCGTCGTGCCACACACCCGAGAAGCCCTGCGCGAGCCCCTCCTCGTACAGCTCTCCCCACCACTCGCGCACCCGCGGCTCTGTGAAGTCGGGGAAGACGCAGTCCTGCTGACCCGCCGTGCCCCGCACCTCGGCGCCCCTGGCGTCCCGCACGAACAGCCCCGCGGAGGACCCTCTGTCGTACACCGCCTCTCCCGGCACGACGCTCACCGCCGGGCCGACCGCACGGACCAGGCGCACCCCTTCCTCACGCAGATCCTTCGCGGTCTCCGTCAGCGAGGGGAAACGGTCGCGGTCGCCCGTGAGCCCGGACGGTCCGCCGTCGAAGCCGACGCCGGCAGGCCCGGCGACATGGACGGCCGACAACGGAAGGCCCAGCTCACGATGGGCGGCCGCGGCCCGGCGCAGCTCCTCCTCGCTGTCGGCCCGCACGACGTGGTGTGCGCCCAGCGCCCACGACGGGGGCGGCGCGGGCGCCCCCGTCAACTGCGCCCAGCCGAAGAGGACCCGCGCAGGCGTTCCCACCAGCACCCAGCTGCGCAGCGGCCCGCCCTCCATCCGCAGCTCGACGGTGCCGGGCCGGTCGTGGCCGGACCCTGCGCCCTCCTCGCCCTCACGGACGCCCACCGTGCCCTCCCACGTGTTGTCGTAGAAGGCGAGATGGGTCGCCGCGTCGGACACGACCAGTTGCACCGGCATGGTGATGGGCGCGGGGTCCGCCCCCGGACCGACCCCTGTCTGCGGCGGCGTGTTCCACAGCCGGTGGACACCGTCCCGCAGCCGGGGCCCCGATGCCCGCCCGCCGAGCCCGAACAGGCGTGCGTCGGCCGGGATCTCGCTGCGCTGCACCCAGCGCGCCGGTCCTCCTCCGACCGGCTCCCACCAGCGCGGCGGCAGCTCCCGACGCAGCACCACACCGCCCGGCGTGCGGATCGCCACCCCCCCGTGCCGCGAGACCTCGACCGTCAGCCGCTCGGAGACCACCCGCCAGCCGCCGTCCTTGTCCGGCTCGAGCTCCGCCCGCGCGTCGGGCTCGGGAGGAGCACCGGCCAGGGCGTAGGAGGGCTCCGGCAGCGCACCGTCCCACCCCAGGCACACCGCCCCGCCCGCCGTCACCACGACGCGTAGCTCGGAACGGGCGAACCGTACGATCCCTCCACCGGGCAGCGGCTCCGCGCCGGTCGCCGGACCCGGCACTCTGGCCCGCTCCGGGCCCCTGGCCGGCAGGCCGACGGCATCGGCCCGGTGCCTGCGCCAGGCCGAGCGGGCGGCCCGCAGCCCCTGTGCCGTAGCGAACGTCCTCACCGAGCGCACCAGATCACGACCGTCCATGCGGATCACCCTGCCATCCGAGAACGGACACAGATGCGCTGTTCAACTGCCGTTCACCCGTGGTGGGAGCACATATTCGCCAAGCTGACCATGGGGGGTCAGCCCTGGTGCGAAAGACGATCACATGGCATCGTCCTGTCAGCCGCGTCCGCGCACACCCCGCCCGTGCGCGGCGCACGCAGACACCGCGTAGAGCCAGCCCGGGAGCCGATCAATGACCTCAAGCGCGAACCCTGCCCCTCTCTGGCAGCCCGACCCCGACCGCATCGCCGCCGCCCGGATCACCCGATTCCAGGCCTGGGCCGCCGAGCGCCACGGGGCTCCCGCCGAGGGCGGTTACCACGCGCTGCACCGCTGGTCCGTCGACGAGCTGGAGACGTTCTGGCAGGCGGTCGCCGAATGGTTCGAGATCCACTTCTCGACCCCGTACTCGCGCGTCCTCGCCGATCGCGCGATGCCCGGCGCCCAGTGGTTCCCCGGCGCAACCCTCAACTACGCCGAGCACGCCCTGCGCACCGCCGAAGACCCAGCGCGTGCCCATGATCCCGCGCTGCTGTATGTGGACGAGGCACATGAGTCGACGCCCGTCAGCTGGTCCGAGCTCCGGCGCCAGGTCGGCGCGCTCGCCGCCGAGCTGCGCGCCCTCGGCGTCCGCCCGGGGGACCGCGTCAGCGGCTACCTCCCCAACATCCCGCAGGCTGTCACCGCGCTCCTCGCCACCGCCGCCGTCGGAGCGGTGTGGACCTCTTGCGCCCCCGATTTCGGCGCCCGCAGCGTCCTCGACCGCTTCCAGCAGGTCGAGCCCGTTGTCCTGTTCACCGTGGACGGCTACCGCTACGGCGGCAAGGAGCACGACCGCACGGAGACCGTCGCCGAGCTCCGCCGCGAACTGCCCACCCTGCGTGCCGTCGTCCACATCCCGCTGCTCGGGACCGGCACCCCCGAGGGCGCCCTCGACTGGGCCGCGGTGACCGCGGGAGATGCCGAGCCGGCCTTCGAGCAGGTCCCCTTCGACCACCCGCTGTGGGTGCTGTACTCCTCCGGCACCACCGGCCTGCCCAAGGCCATCGTCCAGTCCCAGGGCGGCATCCTGGTGGAGCATTTCAAGCAGCTCGGCCTCCACTGCGACCTCGGCCCCGGCGACCGGTTCTTCTGGTACACCTCCACCGGCTGGATGATGTGGAACTTCCTCGTCTCCGGCCTGCTCACCGGCACCACCGTCGTCCTCTACGACGGCAGCCCCGGCTACCCCGACACCGGTGCCCAGTGGCGTGTCGCGGAACGCACGGAAGCCACCTTGTTCGGCACCTCCGCCGCGTATGTCATGGCCTGCGCCAAGGCCGACGTCCACCCAGGACGGGACTTCGACCTCTCCCGCGTCAAATGTGTCGCCACCACCGGCTCCCCCCTGCCGCCCGACGGCTTCCGCTGGCTGCACGACGAGGTGGCGGACAACCTGTGGATCGCCTCCGTCAGCGGCGGCACCGACGTGTGCAGCTGCTTCGCCGGGGCCGTGCCCACGCTCCCCGTGGAAATCGGCGAGCTGCAGGCCGCGTGCCTCGGCACCGACCTGCAGTCCTGGGATCCGCAGGGCAAACCGGTCATCGGCGAGGTCGGCGAACTGGTGGTCACCAATCCGATGCCCTCCATGCCGATCCGGTTCTGGAACGACCCCGACGGCAGCCGCTACCGCGACAGCTACTTCGAGATGTACCCCGGCGTGTGGCGTCACGGAGACTGGATCACCATCACCGACCGCGGTTCCGTGATCATCCACGGCCGCTCCGACTCCACGCTGAACCGCCAAGGGGTCCGCATGGGTTCGGCCGACATCTACGAGGTCGTCGAACGCCTCCCCGAGATCCGCGAGTCGCTCGTCATCGGCCTCGAGGAGCCGGACGGCGGCTACTGGATGCCGCTCTTCGTCCACCTCGCCGGAGGCGCCGTCCTCGACGACGGCCTGCGCACCCGCATCAAGCAGTCCATCCGCGAGAATCTCTCGCCGCGACACGTCCCCGACGACATCATCGAGGTCCCCGGCGTTCCCCACACCCTCACCGGCAAGCGCATCGAGGTCCCGGTCAAGCGACTCCTCCAGGGCACTGCGCTCGCCAAGGCGGTCAATCCGGGCTCCGTCGACAACCTCGAACTACTCCGGTTCTACGAGGAGATCGCGCGCACCCGCAAGTAGACGTTCCTTCGAGGGGATCGTGCACCCGCGAGGGCCTCTCGTTCGGATCTTGCCGGGCTCGCGTGCCCTGGCACCGCGCCTCGCTGCGTGTGGTCGGTCGGCATGGCTCCGCCATGCCACCTCCTACGCCTTCGGCGTGGGAGGTGCCCCCTCCGCCTTGCGATCCGTCCCCTGGGCCCCGGCGGGCCCGGAGCCCCATGCGCCAGACACCCTCCCCCCTACCTCCCCCTACGCCCTGCGGGCGTGGTGGGACCCCCACTCACTGATCCGGCCTGGTCCAAACGACAGACCCTCTCCGGCTCAGGTCACCAGTAGACACGACCGCCGTCAACCTCCGTACGTGGTCTCGGACTCGCCCAGCACGCAGGCGAAGTCCGAGGCCAGCCGGGCCGCGTCCGCCGGCCGCAGGCCGGCGGACGTGATCCGCACCCCGGGGGGCGCCGAGAGCCGGAACCGCGCCCCGGCCGCGACCCACCAGCCCCGCGAACGCAGTCCGTTCACGACCGCGGACTCGTCGCGGACGGGTACCCACACATTCATCCCGCTCACGCCGTGTGCCTCCACCCCCTGTGAGGCCAACTCGGCCATCAGCGCCCGCCGTCGCTCGCCGTAGGCGGAGCGGGCGCGGGCCACCAGGGCCTTCGTGTCGGCGTCGGTCATCAGGCCGAGGACCGTGCGCTGCAGCAGATGACTGATCCACCCCGACGTCAGTAGCAGCCGCCCGTCGTGACGCGCCAGCGTCGTCGGGTCGCACGCCGCCGCGGCCCACCGCAAGTCCGTTCCCAGGAACTTGGTGACGGTCCGCACGTGGGCCCACCGCGCGAGACCACCGGACGCCAGTGAATGGAGCGGCGCGCCCGCGATGTCCGGGGCATGGTCGTTCTCGATCACCAGCACATCCGGCGCCCGCCCCAGCACCGCCACGAGCGCGTCGCGCCGCGCGGCCGAGAAAGCCCCGCCGTACGGATTCTGGGCGCGCGGGCTGCACACCACGGCGCGCGCGCCCGCTCGCAGTGCCGCTTCGAGCGCCTCGGGCCGCATCCCCTCGTCGTCCACGGCAACGGCCACTGACCGCAGCCCCAGGGCCTGCACGAGATCGAGCAGATGGTGGTAGCCGGGGTCCTCCATGGCGACAGCGTCACCCGGCCGCAGATCGGTGGACAGCAGACGTGCCACGCAGTCGAGCGCCCCGTGCGCGAAGGTGACGTGCTCGACCGGCACGCCCGCCTCTCCGATCCAGGCCCGGACCGCCTTCTCCAGCTCCGGCAGCCGAGGCGTCGCACGGTGCGAGCGGACACCGGCCGAGAGCCGGCAGGACGGCACCAGATCCGGCAGGAACGCCGGGTCGGGGTGACCGCCGGCCAGATCCCGCAGACCCTGCGGCACCTTGGGTGGCCGCCGGGAGGCGACCGAAGGAGCCGCCGCAACGATCGTGCCGCCGCGGCCCCGGGTGACGACGAGCCCGCGCCGCCGCAGCTCCTTGTAGGCCGTCGCCACCGTGCCCGGGCTGACGGACAGGTCGTCGGCGAGCCTGCGCACCGGGGGGAGCGCGTCTCCCGGCCCCAATATCCCCTCAGCCACCGCCCGTTCGGCGGAGGCGGCGATAGCGCTGGCGGTCCTACCCGAGATCGAATATTGTGCTGCCACGTTCCAAATTATGTACCGATACATAATTTGCGTCAAGGCCGAGGGGGAGAAACGGTGAGCCACGAGCAGCGTCGGCGCACACTCGAAGAACGCATACCAGGAGGCCGCGACGGCCGCCGCATGCTCTGGACGGCTCTCGTCGACAAGACCGGCAACGGTCTGTGGGCAGCCACCGCGGCGCTCTACTTCACCTACGTCACGGGCCTCACCATCGCCCAGGTGGGCATCCTCATCGCCGTCTCCGCCGGCATCGGAGTCGCCGGAGCCCCCATCGCCGGACGCCTCGCCGACCGGATGTCCCTCAACCACCTACTGATCGCGATGCAACTGCTGCGCGCGGCGGCCGGACTCTGCCTCCTCACCACCGACCAGTACGCACTGCTGATCGCCTTCTCCGCTGCCGGCAGCTTCGGCGACCGCGCCTCCAGCGTCCTGACCAAGCTGTACGCCGCACGCATCGCGGGCCCCGACCGCGTGCGCTACCAGGCCGTGAACCGTACCGTCTCCAACATCGGCTTCGCCGTCGGAGGCCTCGCGGCGGCAGCGGCTCTCGGCGTCGGCACCACCCTCGCCTACCAGTGCCTGGTCATCGGCAACGGCATCGCGTCTCTCACGGCGGCCCTGCTCATCGTGCGCTGTGGCGAAGCGCCCACGCCCGCGTCACGGCCCAGCGGTGGCGACGCCACCGCCCCCGCACGGCCCACCGGCCCCTGGCGCGACCGCACCTATCTGCTCTACACCGCGACCGAAACCCTCCTGCTGCTCGACGACGCCGTCTTCAAGGTCGGACTCCCGCTGTGGATCGCGCACGCCACCGACGCACCGCACGGCCTGGCCCCGCTACTGCTCGTGCTCAACAACGTGATGGTGGTCGTTCTCCAGATCCCCCTCGCCCGATTCGGCGCCACCAGCCACGCCGCCCGCCGGCTTCTCACACCCCTCGCCGCAGCATTCGCGGTCGGCTCCCTCGCCCTCAGCCTCTCGACCGTCGGAGGAGTATGGGGCGCCACGATCAGCCTCACCGTCGCCGCAGTCGCCCTGACCTTCGCCGAAATGCTGCACGCCACCGCGTCCTGGGAACTGTCCGTCGCCCTCGCACCGGACGAAGCCCAGGGCGCCTACCTCGGCGTCCATGGCCTGGCCAACTCGGCCCAGCGCAGTCTCGGCCCGCTCGTCATGACCGCCACCATCGCCGCAGGCCCTGTCGGCTGGGCCCTGTTCGGCACCGGCCTCTGCACGGTCTGCCTCGCCCAGAGCCGACTCGTACGCGACAGGCTGCCGGGGCCGGCATTGTCAGTGCCTCCCACTACCGTGAGTCACGAATGATCGACAGTGCACTGGGGGAAATCGGCATGGCGCACATCAAGCAGTCCAGGCAGTCCAGGCAGTCCAAGCAGCCCGGCAGCAACGCGGCAATGCGGCGCGCCCTGCGCCGAGAAGTCCCGAGCACCGTCGGCATCCTCGCTGACGAACAGGACTTCACGGCCATGCGCCGCTACCGCAGCTTCGCGTTCGACGACTACACCACCTATCTTCGGCAGTCGGAGCAACTGCTCAAAACCCTGACTGCTCAGCAACTGCACACATCCGTGGCCCTCTTCGACCCGGACGAGTTCGCCGAGTACTGCGCGGAAGCCGGCATCGACGCCGACGCCCCGGCGGGCCGCAGCCTCTTCACCGCAGAGCTCGCCGGCCGCGGCACAGGCGTCGCGTACACGGGGCAGCAGCCGCTGCGCACGCTGCTGCCCCTTCTCATCAACAAGGCGGTCCGTCAGGCCACGTGGGAGTACGCCACCATGCTCCTCGCCGACCTCGGCGCGTGCGCCGACTGCGGACAGGACATCGGAAGGTCCGCGTTCGACAAGGCCTCCCGCATGCTGATGCGCCTGCTCGAGGTGGCCGGACCCGGCACGCACCATCTCGTCTGCAGCGTCCCAGGTCCGGACGAACAGCTTCTCGCCGTTCTCCACGCGCAGGGCAGCCCGTCGTCGTCCGCACAGATCGACGCTGCGGAAGGCGCGGAGTTCGTCACCGTCCTCGCGGCGGGCATCGCCCTCGAAACCAACGGGGGAGTGGTGCTCCGCACCAGTACCCCCGGCACCCCCGACCATCTCCACGGCTGGCGGCTCCACCGGGGCCGTCTCGACCCGCTCACCGCCGGCGAGGTGTTCAGCGCCTACTGCACCGACTCCGCCACCGGCGATCCCCTGTCCCCGGAGCCCGGCGTCGAATACTGCGCGGGCTTCCCCGTCACCACCGACGACCCGGAGAGCCACCACTGACACCGAAGGGGGCTTCCCGCCGTCGGCGGAAAGCCCCCTGTCACGCACCGGCGCCGTGCCGCACCCGACTACTCGCCGGACAGCACCGCCTGCGCGGCCCCCCGGGCCTCCTCGGCGGTGTCCGCAGCACGCGCCGCCGCGGCAGCACGCTCGCACTGCGCCATCGTGTACTTCGCGAGCGTCGCCCGCACATAGGGAATCGACGCGGCGCCCATCGACAGCGACGTCACACCCAGACCGGTCAGCACACACGCCAGCAGCGGATCGGAGGCAGCTTCACCACACACACCACAGCTCTTGCCCTCGGCCTTGGCAGCCTCCGCGGACAGCGCCACCAGGTCGAGCAGCGCGGGCTGCCACGGGTCCTGCAGCCGTGAGACGGCACCCACCTGCCGATCGGCGGCGAAGGTGTACTGCGCGAGGTCGTTGGTACCGAGCGACAGGAACTCGACCTCCTGCAGAATCGAGCGCGCGCGCAGCGCGGCGGACGGAATCTCCACCATCGCCCCGAACTTCGCCCGCAGGCCCGCCTCCCGGCACGCGTCGGCGAAAGCCCTGGCGTCCGTACGGTCCGCGACCATCGGCGCCATGACCTCGAGGTACACGGGCAGCCCCTGCGCGGCCTTCGAAAGCGCCGACAGCTGTGTCCGCAGCACCTCCGGGTGGTCCAGCAGTGAGCGCAGACCGCGCACACCGAGCGCGGGGTTCGGCTCGTCGGCCGGGGTCAGGAAGTCGAGCGGCTTGTCCGCGCCGGCGTCCAGCACCCGCACGACCACCCGCCCCTCAGGAAAGGCCTCGAGCACCTTGCGGTACGCCTCGACCTGCTTCTCCTCCGACGGGGCCTGCTTGCCGTCGTCCAGGAACAGGAACTCCGTACGGAAAAGACCGACACCCTCGGCGCCGGCGTCCACGGCCGCAGGCACATCCGCGGGGCCGCCGACGTTCGCCAGCAGCGGCACCTTGTGCCCGTCGGACGTCGCCCCCGGTCCGGTGGAGGCGGCGAGGGCCGCCCGGCGCTCCGCCGCGGCCTGCTCCATCTGCTCGCGCTTCTCGTCGCTCGGCTCCACGAAGATCTCCCCCGTGCTGCCGTCGACGGCGATCAGCGTGCCCTCGGCGATCTCACCCGCGCCCGGCAGAGCGACCACCGCAGGCACCCCGAGCGCCCGCGCCAGAATTGCGCTGTGGCTCGTCGGCCCGCCCTCCTCTGTGACGAACCCGAGCACCAGCGCCGGGTCCAGCAGCGCGGTGTCCGCCGGCGCCAGGTCCCGGGCGATCAGTACATACGGCTCGTCACTGTCGGGAACGCCGGGCATCGGCACGCCCAGCAGCCGCGCCACGATCCGGTTCCGCACGTCGTCCAGGTCCGCGACCCGCCCGGCCAGATACTCACCGGCACCGGCCAGGAGGGCCCGGTAGGCGGCGAACGCGTCGTACACCGCACGCTCGGCCGTGCTGCCGACCGCGATACGGCGCTCGACATCGGCCATCAGTTCCGGGTCCTGCGCCATCATGGCCTGTGCCTCGAGCACCGCCTGAGCCTCGCCGCCGGCCAGATTGCCGCGGGCAATCAGGTCGGCGGACACGGCCTCGACAGCCTGACGGGCGCGCCCCTGTTCGCGCCCCGCGTCCTGTGCCGGGATCTGCTTGGCCGGCGGTTCGAGAACCGCCGTGCCCATGTGCCGCACCTCGCCGATCGCCACACCGTGGCTCACGCCGACGCCTCGCAGCGTTGTCTCCATTTCACCGTCTCCGATAGAGCGACGATCCGTGCCGCCGCGATGAATCTCCGACCCGCCGTCACCGGCGTCGGCGGTCACTGCCAGCCGAAGAGGCTGTCGCCGGCCTCTACTTCGCCGTCCTCGCGGAGCCCGGACAGCGCATCGGGGGTGGCCTCGAGTGCCACGACCGGGCAGATGGCGGACTTGCCGGCAGCCTCCACGGCTGAAGGGTCCCAGCGCACCACGGCCTGACCGCGGCGCACGGTGTCCCCCTTGTTGACGAGCAGCTCGAAGCCCTCGCCGTTCAGCTGCACGGTGTCGATACCGAGGTGCGTCAGCACCCCGTGGCCCTGGTCGTCGACGACAACAAAGGCATGCGGGTGCAGCGACACGATGATGCCGTCGACGGGAGAGAGTGCCTCCGACGGCTCACGCACGGGGTCAATGGCTGTCCCGGGCCCGACCATCGCACCGGAGAACACCGGATCGGGCACTGCGGCGAGTCCGATGGCTCGTCCGGCAAGAGGGGACGTCACTGCGGTCATGGAGCCTCCCAGGGGCGGAGATTCGTTCGGCGCCGACACGGCGTGCCGTGGTCGACGCACTGTTTCAGAAGGGTAGGTCATGAGAAGTCCTAGTTCCGTCTGAGACCTACCAGTTGACGGCCTAGGGGCACACCGGACGGATTTGCCTCATCTGTCGGTAGACCTGTACTGTCGTAGCCCTGCCTGACCCCAACGCGACGCTGAGTCGGGGGTCGCCAGTAGCGCTTGTCAAGCCGGATCCTAACTGGTCTAAACCACTGCTGACCCTTGGGGTGCCCGCAGGGTGGTGGTCAGAAGGGCCGAGGAAGCCTGATAGTGTTGGAAACACCGAAGGGAAGCGCCCGGAGGCCCGCGAAAGGGGCCGAAGGAAGCGTCCGTTCCTTGAGAACTCAACAGTGTGCCAAAAATCAACGCCAGATATGTTGATACCCCGTCCGTCTTCGGATGGTCGAGGTTCCT